>DATATI010000066.1 GCA_036268875.1 Polyangia bacterium
TGGGACGAGCGGTAACCGAGGCTGCACGCGCGGCTTGGACGGCGCGACAAATTCGGCGTGGTGGGCCGCTTGGCTGCTTTCGTCGCCGCATGGCATCCGACCGGCTCCGGAACAAGGCTTCCCGACGGCGGAAGGCCTCCCGGTTCGAAGGTCCAACGGATGCCATGCGGCGACGAAAGCCTTGATGGGAGAGGTGGCGTAGACAGAGGCCTTCCGCGGGTGGGAAGCCGCCAAGCGGCCCAGGCCGGCCAATTTGTCGCCACGTCCAAGCCGCGCGTGCAGCCTCGGTTACGTTACCGATTCACCCCTCGATCTCGCTTCAACCTGATTGCGGCCTAGAGCATCTCGTCTTCGGCGTGGGCGATCAGATCTTCGTAGCGCCGGCGATCCACCGACAGATCGCACTCGCCCAGAAACGCCGCGTAGCTCATGAACGCCGTCAGATACGACAGGTCGCGCGCCCAGTCGGGCAGATAGCGCGGCTCGCTGACCACGCCCTCGCGCAAGAGGCGCCCGAACAGCGGCACGTCGTCGAGATCGATCTTGCCGGCGAAAAACAACCGCACCAGCTCGAGGTGGCCCTTCACCAGGCAGACCCGCAGGAAGTTGGTCACCCGCAGAAGACCGTCCAGATAGCAGACGTCCTTGGTGAACGGCGCCCCACCCTCGACGACGCCGCCGCGGCAAACCCGGCGGGCGCAGTCGTACGCGGCCGCCTCGCCGTGGCCGTGGCTCAAGAAAAACTGGTAGAGGTGCAGGAAATCCGCGCCGTCCTCGGCCATCTTGATGGCCAGCGTCCGGTCGGCCAGGCGCAACAGGCGCTCGAGGCTGGTGGAACGGGTAATGAACTCCGTCAGCACGGCCAGGCCTTCTTGGGTGGCGGTGGTGCGCGGCGAGGCGTAGCCGGTGAACGACAGATACGGCTGGGCCCGGCCGTTGAGCGCCGTGGCCAGGTGCACATGGCCCTCGTGAAATTCCAGCTGCGACAGATCGCGCCGCGAAAAGCGCGCCCCGCGTTTGATCTTCACGCCGTCCACGCCGGCCACCGCTTTGGCGGCGATGCCGTCGGCCAGCTCGACGCGGATGGGATGCTCGGGGAAAAAATGGGCGAAACGGGCGGCCAGAATCGGCAGCACCTCCTCCGCCGACAACGTCAGCTCGTCGACCGGGCTGGGCAGGTTCGCCGTGCCGGCCACGCTGCTGACCACCTTGGCGAAGTGATCGGCCAGATCCAGGTTGGTGGTCTTGCGATCGGCGGTGAGACTGGCCGGGCGGCCATAAAGCTCGACCGAATGATAATAAAATTCCTTCTTGCCCACCGCCTGCAGCATGCGGCCGGCGGTGAGGTATGAATCGCAGGTGTCGCGCAGGAACCTTTCAATGGCGTTGTCGCCGGTGATCTTCGCTTTCAAGCCGCGAAAGCGATCGACGGCCGCGCCCACCTCGGGTGACACGCGGTACTCGGGGCGCGGCAGCGCGCGGCCTTGCGAGGCGAAGAACGCCCGTTCTACTTCTTCGGGCCAGGAGATCGCGCGCAGGACGCGGATGGGACGTTGTGCTTCCAGAATCTCGGCGGAGATCTCTTTGATGCCGCTTAAAACGCGCTCCGAAACCGCCACCCGCGCTAGCGCTCCGCTCCTGCCATACGTTACGTCCCCACCCCGACGCGAATTCCCGGCGGCACCGAATAGGTGATCCAGGCGTTGCCGCCCACCACTGCGCCCTGGCCGATCACCGTGCTGCCGCCCAGGATGGTGGCGTTGGCGTAGATGATCACGTCGTCCTCGATGGTCGGGTGGCGCTTGCGGCCGTGCGGGCGATCGGTGCGGCCGCGATCGCGGACCGAGAGCGCGCCCAACGTGACGCCCTGATAGATGCGCACCCGGTTGCCGATCAATGTGGTCTCGCCGACCACGATGCCGGTGCCATGGTCGATGAAGAACGATTCGCCGATGGTGGCGCCCGGGTGAATGTCGATGCCGGTGCGCGAGTGCGCGTGCTCGGTCAACATGCGCGGCACCACCTCGGCGCCCCCGTGCAGCAGGTGATGGGCCACGCGGTAGATGGCGATGGCGTAGAGGCCGGGATAGCAGGCGACGATCTCGTCGATGCCGCTGGCGGCGGGATCGGATTCGAAGGCGGCCAGCACGTCCTTGCCCAGGACGGCGCGCACGTCGGGCAGCGCCTCCAGCAGGCGGCGGGTGATCGCTTGCGCGCGCCGCTGGCAGCGATCGTTCTTGATCTGGCTCTTCGGGCAGCGCCGGTGCAGGCCCAGAAACAACGACGCCGCCAGGCGCGCCTCCAATGTCTCGATGGTCGTGGCCACGTGATCGCGGAGAGCGCCGTCTTCGTTGCCCATGCGGTGCGATTCGGGAAACAGCACCTCGATCAGCTCGTCGGCCAGAATGCGGATGTCGTGGCGCGACGGCAGCGGCCCCTCGGAGGCCAACCCGGCGCGCAGACCGGCCGCCGCCGACAGCACCCGATCGGCCAGCCCAGCGTACGGGGAGCGTGCGGTCGGTCGTCTTTGGGTGGCCATCGCGCCTACGTTACTACGGCGCCGGGCGGGCATCACGTTGTTCGACACGGTCTGCCACCAGGGCCGCCAGCTTGGTCAGCACCTCATCGTGGCGCGCCTCCGGCACCGTCACCCGGGTGGGCATCCCGCCGCCTAGATTGAAAAGCTTGACGAAGTCGAAGCCCGATTCGAAGTCGGCGGCGATGGTCAGGGCGCCCGAATCGCGCACCACCGCCACCGGCGCGCGTTCTTGACCGAGCAACAGAAGCTCGGTCTTGTCGAACGGCGCTCCCGAAGACACCTCGACGTAGGCGACGCCCCTGGCGACGTGAAACCGCTCGGCCAGGCGACGCGACTGCTCAAGCAGCGGATCGATCTCGCGGGCGGCGTGTTCGATCTCTTCCCAGTGCAGCGGCGCTTTGGTGCGGGCCACCAGATACTGGACGATTCTGTTCTTCAGGGTCTCGTCGCGAAAGCGGGCCCGCAGCGCGCGGTCGATGCGCGATGCGATGGGCCCGGGTGTGCCGCGGCGGGTGTCGACGGCGCGGGCGTCGTCGTCGGCGCCCGGGTACGGCTCGACGCCGCCCAGAACCCACTTCGCGCCCGAGTAGATGCCGTCCAGATCCAGGTGCACCGCGATGGTGTCGACTGGACCGGCGGCCAGCACCACCTCGGGTGTGACCATCTCCGGGCAGGCGCCGTGCTGCGCCTTGGTCGCCAGCACGAACCGCTTGTCGTCGGCGAAGTCGATGTGGCGTTCGTGATCGTGGTGATCGACCCAGGCGGCCAGGCGGCTGCCGAGACCGCGGATGAAAGGCAAGGTCGTCTTCTCGAACGACGACCCGCCGCCAGCGCTGGCAAAGGCCACATCCAGGACGGCGACGCGCCCTTTGATCCGATCTGCCGGTGGCAACGTGCGCGGGGTCAGATAGACGAACGGCGGGATCGAGGGGGCGGTCACCGCCCAAAGATACTCGATGGCAGGCGACGGCGCGCGCGGGGCGACTTCGGGCGCCGCGCGGGGTCGGGCTCATACTGCGGCCAGTAGCCACCGCGGCGATCGGTCAGACTACGGCGAGCAGAAGCCGTACTTGGCGCCCATCGGCTTGCAGGACATGCCGGACGGACAGGCAGCCTTGCTCGGGTTGCAGACGGTGCGGCAGACGGAGGTCGCCGGGGCGCCGTTGACGGACATGGTGATGCACGTCAGGCCGGCCTTGCAGTCGCTGTACAGCGTGCAGGCGGCGCCTTCGATGCCCGCCTTGTCGGGCGCCAGGCCCATGCTGTTCGTCGGGCAGTCGCAAAGCGTCTTGCCGGTGTTGAGGAAGAAACAGGCCAGGTTGCCCGCGCAGCCGGTCTTGCCGATCGGGTCGCAATCCTGCCGGGGCACGTTGCAAACAGTGAACATCGACGGCACGCTCATCATCTGCGGGACCACCGGAATGTTGCACAGCACGTCGCTGTCCGGCTGGTTGCACTGATCGTCGTCGTTGCAAAGCTTGTAACAGCGGTTCACTGCCGCGCATTCTTTTGCCTCGGCCAGACAAACCAGGCCTTGCGCGCAGTCGTCAAAGCCAAGTTCGTGGTCATTGGTCTGCATGCAGACCTGTCCCAGGGTCTTTGTCCCAATGGCCACACACCGGCTGGCCGCGCCGGCGGCGTTGCAGCGCTGGCCGCAGCCGCACCCGGTCTGACAAATCACGTTGCAAGCCTGTCCGCTGGGCGGTGGGTCAGCGCACAGCGCGGTCGATCCACCACAGTCAGTCGGTCCGCTGTCGGGTCGATAACAACGTCCGCTGGGGTGACAGAAGAAGCCGTCCGGACACATTCCCCCCTCGGAGCAGTGCAACCCTCCGTTGACGATGTTCGGATTGTAACAACCGTTCGACCCGGCGGTGGCGGCCACAGCCACCAATGCCAGGAACCCAAGGCCGATGGTCCGATGAAGGATTTTTTTCATGAGGATCGTCAACGTTAAAGGCAGAATCCGTAGACCTTGCTGCCGTTGATGGGCCGGCAGGTGGCGCCGCCGTCGCAGGGATTCGATTGCGCCATTCCGCAGGTTGCGAGGCAACGTAGATCTCCTGAGTTATTCGCGTCTATACACGTGAGGCCCGGGAAGCAATCTTGCGTCTGTTCGCATGAATCCGATTCGCGCTTGTCGCCGTCGGGACAGTCGCAAAACGTCTTGTCCGGCACCACCGCAGACAGATAACACGTCTGGCCTCCCAGCGGGCAGCCGCTAGCAGCCGTATTTACCGGATCGCAGGTGCGGAACGGAACTTCGCACACCTTGAAACCGCCGGGGTTGCCCAACTTGGCGGCTGGCCGCGAGCACGACGAACCGGGACAGTCGTCGTCGGTGCGGCAATACTGAAAGCAATGCATGCCGCATCCTTCGTGCAGACACACCAGCCCCGCCGCGCAGCTGTCGGTCTGGGCCGGCGATCCCGCCGAAGCGATGTCGCAAGAGACGCCGACCGGCAGATTGCCGGGCAACGGCTGCGAGCACGTCGGCGAGCCGGCCGAATTCACGATGCACCGCTGTTCGCAGCCGGCGCATCCGCTTTGACAGTACGGATCACAGCTTCGGCCGCCTCCCTGCGGCGTACAGTTGGGACGCGGCTGGATGCACATCGCCTCCATTTGATCGGGCTTCGGATCGGACGGCAGGGTGTCCGGATGGACGTCCCTGGGCAGATCGGTCGCGGCGCCGTCCGTGGAAATTTGATGTCGGCAAGTGTTGCTTCCGGGGTCGCAAAGAAACCCGTCCGGACATTGTTTGTTGGGCAGCGGCGCGCACAGGTAGCCACCGTCGGCGATGTGCGGGCGGTAACAAGCGGACGCAACCACCATCGTGGCTAGGACTGCACCAAAGCCAATCTGGCTCGCCTGACGGGCATCGCGCATCCTGGGTTGCAACGTCTCAGAATGACCAGCCGGCCTGGGCCCCCATGTACCCCACGCCGATCACGGGCGCCACCGACGGCGCCGAGTTGTGCGGTGTCGCTTCCGGTGATGGGGAGAAGGACGATCCCGAAGAAGGCGTGGTCAGAAGGACGATGCCGCCGGCCACGATGGTGGCGGCGCTGAACGACCCCAAGACGATGGCCACCAGGTTGGCGTTCTTGCCGTTGGTCTCCACCGCCGGGTTGAAATAGACCGAACCGGCGGACTGCGATTCGCTGCTGAGCTTGTCGGCCTTCTCCTGGGCGATCTTGCCCTGCCAGATACTGGCTCCGCCCAGGATCGCGCCCACCCCCAGCAGGACCGCGCCGACCACAAAGTGGGCCGTCCGGTTGCCAGACTGAACCGGCGCCGGTTCCAGCGGTATCACTGGTGTCGGCTCGGTGATGGCGGGCGGCGGCACGGTCGGCGGCGGCGGCGTGGGCGGGGAAGCGATCGGGCTGACGGGTGTCGGCGTGGGCATGGGCGTGGGCGCCACCGGGACCATCGGCGCCCCGGCCTTCTTGCGCTCGTCCACCACCTTCTCCAACTCGGCGATGCGTCGTTCGACGATTTCTCGGTTGGGCGCGCTGGGTGATCGCTGCAAATAGCGGCGATAAAAGCGGATCGCTTCCGATAGCTGGTCACTGAGACGATACGCCTGGGCGATGTTGTAGATCATCGCCGCGTCGCCGCCTATCTCGTAGGCCTTCTGATATTCCTCGATGGCTTCCTGGTACTTGCCCACGTCATAAGCCCGCGTGGCTTTGTCGTAGTGCAGCTTCATATCCGCCTTCTGTTGCGGCGAAAGCTGCATCGCCTGCGCCGAGGCGCCGGCGAAAAATACCCAGACTCCCAATGCTGCGGCGAGAACGACAACCTTTCCGGATCCGGCCGACCACTGCGCGCGCGTCATGGAGTCCCCAAAATTAAGTGAGCTGACACTGAAACTTTTCCAACGGTAACCTACCCTACTGGAACGGATCTGAAAAGGGGCCAAAGGCTTGCGGTCCTTTCCGCGCCCCTCGCGCCGCCGCCGAGATTCGTAGTAGCGTGCAGCGGTCCGTCACCGACCCGCCCCCCTGGAGGTTCCGATGCGCGATCGCGGTCTGCGTTCTGCCCCCTTCGCTGCGACCAGCTTGGCTCGGCTTTGCTTGTGTTCCGTTTTGGGCCTGGCCGCCAGCGCCAGCGCCCTGTCCTGCGCCCAGAAGACCGAAGCGCCCTCGGTCTGCTGCGATCAACCGAAGTTTCCACCCGGCATCCCGGCCTTCACGGTCGTGACCGACGACTCGACAGGGCCCTCCGACGGACAGGACGTGCGCATCAAGGTGGCCCTGCGGCAGAAGACCTCGCGCGACAATCTCTACAAGTCGATGCAGTTCCTCTATCGGTACGCCATGACCCGCCGGTCGTTCGAGCCCACCACCTTCACCGGCCAGTTCTTCACCACCGAGGGCGAGGCGCAGTCGGGCGCTAACCCGGTGGCCAAGATCTGGCGGGACCGTTCGGACCAGGGCCCGAAGTGCGAAAACGGCGTGGCGCTGGATTTCGGCGAGCAGATCGACAAGGCGTTCGCCTACAGCCTCAATCGCGCCGAGCCGGAGGACCTGGCTGACACCTGCCACCTTTCGCAGAAAAAAGCCCAACCGCGCTTTGACGAAAAGTTCACCCACAAGGCGATCTACAAGATCGATCCGGCTCATCACGCCGCGGAGGTGAACTATCCGTACCTCGAGACCGGCAAGGACGAGTACGCCAAGTCGCTGACCTTCAACGCCGCCATGACCTACTGGGCCGAGTTCACCAACACCATGTTCAGCAAGGCGCCCGAGCTCGCCGAGCTGACCTACAACGGGATCCTCGACGATCAGCCGGTCTTGAAGATCACCGTCACCCGGCAAGAGTTCGATTCCAAGCTGTCCACAGTCCAAGAAACCATCGCCTCCTACGCGGCCATCACCTTCGCCAAGCTCGGTCTGCACAAGACCGACGACAAAGGCGCGCTCAAGGATCAGGAGCAGCAGAAGACCAAGACGTACAAAGCCGCGCTGTCGTTCTTGCCGAAGAACCGGGTCTTCGTTTCGCCGAAACTGAAGACGTAGTATCTCGCCACAACGATTTCGAGGGTTGTTTTTCCAGAATCGTCAATCGGCTAATTCGGTCGTTTTTTTGGCGATGCGCCGCTTCGGTTCTACGCTGGCGGTTCAACGGCGACGGCGATGTATCAGATTCGAATCGGCTGCCAGCTCAATTACTTCGCGCCCACGGCCACGCCGTCGGTGTTCATCGTGCAGCCGTTGCCACAGCCGCGACAGTCGCTCTTGCGTGAAAGCTTCGATACGGCGGGCGCGGCGATGACGGGCGCCTACGTCGACGGGTTCGGTAACCGCTGCCAGCGGGTGACCCTGGCGGCCGGCGATTCGGTTCTCCGCTACGACGCTCTGGCTTCGGTTTCGCGCGACGCGGACGCTTTTCGGCCCGAGGCGCGCGCCGTGCCGCCACAAGAACTGCCGTCCGAACTTTTGCGCTTCACGCTGCCCAGTCGGTACGCCGAGACCGACGAGCTGCTTGGTTTTGCCTGGGAGCGCTTTTCCCGGGTGCCGGCCGGCTGGGAACGGGCCCGCGCCATCTGCGATTGGGCCCACTGCAATGTCGAGTACAAGCCCGGCAGCAGCGCCCCCGATTGGTCGGCGGCCGACGTGCTGGCGCGCCGGCAAGGCGTCTGCCGCGATCGCGCGCACGTGGTGATCGCGCTTTGCCGCGCGTTCAACATGCCGGCCCGCTATGCGGTCTCGTACCTGCCCGACATCGACGTGCCCGACGACGGCGCCACCATGGATTTTCACGCCTACGCCGAGGTCTGGCTGGAAGGCGGCTGGCACGTCTTCGATCCGCACGGCCTTTCTCCGCGCAAAGGGCGCATCTTCATCGCCAGCGGTCTCGACGCCGCCGACGCCGCTTTCGCCACGCTGTACGGCGCCGCCTCGCTGACCCGCTTGCGGGTGTGGGCCGACGCCGTTCCGTCGCTGGTCACCGAGGCCCTGTCGCCAATCGCGCTCGCGCCCGGAGCGGCCGCCTTCGTCGTCAGCGGCCAGACGATGTTCTCCTAGCCGAGGCGCAGGTGACCGATTGGCAATACGCCCAGTCCGACCAGCAGCCCGACGATGCCGAAGCTGACCGTCACGACGGCGGTGATGGTGGCCCGGTTCACGAAGCGCTCGGCGGCCGACTCGCGTTCCTTGCGCGGGCGCACGAAGGCCTGAGCCAATCCTGAGATGATCAGGATGACGCTGCAGATCACGAAGAACTTCGGGAGAAAAGCCGCCGCCGGGTTCATGCGCGTCCGCCGTTCAATCGACGCCCCGCCGGGCCAGTTCATCGTAAAGGGTGATCAGCCGCCGCGTGATCGGGCCCGGAACGCCGGTTTTCACTGGTTGGTCGTCGATGCGGGTGGCGGGCAGCACGCCCCGGGTGGCGCTGGTGATGAAGACCTCGTCGGCCGCGCGCAGTTCCTCGGGCAGGATGCGGCGGTCTTGAAAGGGAATGTCGTTGGCCCGACAAAGGTCGATGACCTTGGCGCGGGTGATCCCGTCCAGGATCCCTACCGCTGCCGACGGCGTCGCCACCACCCCGCGGGAGACCAGGAACACATTGCTGCTGGCGCCCTCGGCGATCGAGCCGTCAGCGGCGCACAAGATGGCTTCGTAGGCGCCGAAGCGCCGGCGCGCCTCGCCCAGGGCCAGGACGTTGTTCAGATAGTTTCCCGACTTCACCGCCGGGTCGATGGCCAGTGGGCTGTTGCGTTCGACCGAGACGATGCTGATCGCGACGCCTTTCTCCAGCATCTCGGCCGTCGGTGCGCCGAGCGGAAAAACGATCACCACCAGCTGCGTGTCGTCGACGGCCGCCGGGTCGAGATCCAACTTCCCGGCCCCCCGGGTGAGGATCACCCGGACGCGCGACTCGGGATTTCCCGCCGCGGCGACGGTGTCGTGAATGGCCCGCTCGATGTCGGCCCGAGGCGGTGGCCGCAGGCCGATCCGCTGCGCCGATCGCTCCAGACGGACCAGATGATCCTTCGCGGCGAACAGACGCCCGTACGCCGTGCCGATGGTTTCGTAGACGCTGTCGCCATACAAAAACCCGCGATCGAACACGGAAATCTTGGCCTCTTCGGGCAGGCAAACCCGACCGGCGATGTAAACACGGATAGACATCAGCGGGCAGAACCTAGTACATCCGAGGCGACTCGGCTATTGTGCCGACCCAAGTCCGACCGTTTCCGCATAACCCGTCCTGGAGTGCCCGTGAACATTCTCCGCGTCCGCTGCCGGAACATCGACGAGTTCGAGGAGCACTACCTCCCCGACCTCCCGCACGGAGGCGTCTTCGCCCCCACCACGACCGAGCTGCCCGTCGGCGCGCCGGTCGTCGTCGAAATGGCTTGCGACGGCCTGCCCAACAAGGTGCTGATCAAAGGCACCGTCACCGCCTGGCGCCCCGCTCTGCCGCGCATGCGGGTGCGCGCCGGCGCCACCGTGGCCTTCGACGAAGACGAAACGACCAAGCGCGATTTCGTCGTGCAAACCCTGCGCGGCAGCCGCCCGCCCACCCGCAAGCGCAAACACACCCGCATCCCCATCGGCATCCCGGCCAAGGTGCGCATCGCCAGCGAGCTGGAAGCCAGCGACGCCGAGCTGCGCGAGATCAGCGTCAGCGGCGGCCTTATTTACGGCTCGCTGCAGCCGCCGATCGGTACCGACGTGGTGCTGGAGATCGCCCCACCCGGCAGCGAAGCGCCCTTCGACCTGTCGGGCCGCGTGGTTTATCATGCGGGCGAAAATCAGATTGGTGTTCGCTTCCTTTACCGTGAAGGCGGCGGCTCGCGGCGGCTTCGCGAGCTGGTGCGCCGGTTCAAAGCGCTGTAAACGGCCCCGCCACCCCACCCAGGAGAGTGCCCATGAGACCAGCCATCGCAACCGCCGCCTTCTCTTTCACGCTTTCCCTGCTGGTGGCGGGGCCGGCGCTGGCCAGTCACTATGCGCTGTCCGAGGTGTCGCGTCTGGTTCCGCCCACTGACGCCGAGAAGTTGAACAAGGCTGGCGTCGACACCACCGAACAGCTGCTGGACAAGGCGGGGAAAGCCAAGGATCGCAAGGCCCTGGCCAAGACGTCGGGGCTCAGCGTGGCGACGCTGACCGGGCTGGCGAAGCACTGCGATCTCCTGCGCATCAAGGGCGTCGGCCCGGAGATGGTGCTGCTGCTTGAAGCAGCCGGGGTCAAGTCGATCGTCGATCTGAGCAAGCGCGACGCCGCCGGGTTGATGGCCGCGGTCGAATCGGCCAACAAGGCCAAAAAGATCTCCGAAAAGATGCCGACCGAGCCGCAGCTTGCCGATTGGATCGAACAGGCCAAGAAGCTACCGCCCGTTCTGGACGGCAAATAGCGGATTTCCTGGCCCCGCCGCCGGCGGCCTCAGCGCCGATCACCTTCGGTTCACTCCGGTTTTTTGGTAGAGTCGCCCTCGCGCGATGGTACCCGCACCCGATCCCCTGGCGCCGCTGTCCGGTGTCCAAATCATCCCCGGATCGATCATTGGTGGGCGCTTCCGCGTCGACGCGTTCCTTTTTCAGGACGCCATCAGCCAGACCTTCCGCGCCTTCGACACCGGCCAGGGCATCCCCGCCACCATCCGCATCATCTCGGCGCGCGCGCTCGGACCGGCTGGCTCGCCGCTCGAGGCTGACGTCGAGAAGGCCAGCGCCATCGTCCACAAGAACCTGGTCGACGTGCTGCTGGTCGGCCGCGAAGCCGACTTTTATTTCATCGCCACCGAACTGCTGGACGGCCAGACCCTGCGCGAATTCCTGGACAGCAAGCTGGGCGAAGGCGCCGGCATTTCGCTGAAAGGCGGCTACAACCTGGTGGCGCACGTGGCCAACGGCCTGGAAAAAGCCCAGGCGGTGATGCCCCACGGCGCCTTGAACCCCAGCAACATCTGGGTGGGAAAATCCGGGCGGGTGAAGATCGCCAACCTCGGCCTCGGGCGCACGTTCCCCGCTCTGGCGGGCCGCGATGGCGGTAGCGCCATCGATCAGATTTACGTCGCGCCCGAGGTGCTGGCCGGCGGCGCGCCGACGCTGACCGGTGATGTTTACTCGCTGGGCGCCATTTTGTTCGAGGTCCTGACCGGCCGCCCGCCGTCGGCCGGGATCGGCGCCAGTGAGGTCAACCCCGACGTGCCGCCGGAGGTTGATCGGATCATCACCCGCGCGCTCAGCAAGAGCCCCGCCGGGCGATACGCCACCGCCGCGGATTTTCGCAACGCCCTGTCCGCCGGCCTGGCCTTGCAGGGCAGCGGGGGAGCCGACGCGATATCAAACGCGACGACCGACCGGCCTTCGCCGACCGCTGGTCGTCCGGTTCAGCCGGCCGCCAGTGGAACCACCATCCCCCCCGGCAACAAAAGCGGTCTGACGCCCCTCGGAGAGCCGGCGCGTCTGACCCTGGGAAAGTCATTCAACGTGATGGAAGCAGCAGGCGGAGCCGACGACAACCAAGAGCGCTGGCTGATCCAGAAGGACAAGCTGGACTTCGGGCCTTTCTCATTGGCGCAGATCAAAGCCCAGATCGAATCGGGTGAAATCCGCGGCGAGCACATGATCGTCGACAGCGATTCGGGCGCGCGGAAGAAGGTGAAGGACTTTCCCGGCCTGCAGGACTTCACCAAAAACGCCGAACGCCGTCTGGAACAACAGCGCCGGGCGCGCGCCGAGAAGGCCCACGAGACAGTCGAAAAGAAAAAATCGATGGCCACCTTCGCCATCGTCGGCGCCGCGGTCATCGTGGTGGCGGGCGCGCTGGCCTTCTACCTTTTGTCGCGCAAGGCGGCCGACGGTGGACAGCTGGCATCGCGCGAAGAAGAGCAAGAGGTCGACGCGTTTCTCAAGGGCGTGAAGATCAATTTCGCCACCGCCCACGTGGCCAAGCGAACCTCCGGCGGCGGCCACCGCGCGGGCGGCGGCGACGAGTTCAACAACGACCTGAACATCGGCGACGTCACCAAGGGCGGCGGCGGCGACGAGACCTTGAGCGACGACGTCATCCAGCACGTGATGATGGGCAACTACCGCAGCCTGGTCCCCTGCATCGTGCAAGAACGACGGCGCGCGCCCGGGATCTCGGACATGAACATCGACTTCGTGGTGCGCGGGACGGGCAGAGTCTCGGCGGTGAAGGTCAACGGTCAGTCGGGCGGCGGATTTTCCGGCTGCGTCCTCGGACGGATGCAGGGCTTCGGGTTTCCGCGCTTCAACGGTGCGAAGACCATCGCCAGTTGGTCGATGTCGCTGCGCTGAGGGTCCCCTAGCGGCCGAACCCGGCGTGGCGATCCTTCGGGGTCGAGGTGGCTGCCAGCTTGAATCCCAGGACGTCTTCGTAGGCGAAGTGAAATCGTTCGTCCTTGGCCGTCTCCAGCACCAGCGACTTGTCTTTGAGTTCGATCTTCACCAATCGCACCACCGGCAGGACATCGCCTGGCGTGGACACGTAGCAGGTGGCGTCGCGGTCGTCGCGCACGATGAAGGCGCCGCCCACGGCTTTGATGCCTTCGCTCTCCAGAATTTGAACGATGATCTCACGGGTCATGGAGGAACAGTTTAATCCATTTGGGCTGGCTATACTCGCCGGGTGATGATCGGGATGACGGCACTGCTGGCGGTGGTCGCCGGCGGCTTCGCCTGGCCGGGTGCGCTGGCGGCGGACGCGGCAGATCTGGAATCGCTGGATCACGCGCAGCGGTTGCGCGCGGTGGAACGCCTGGGCGCGCGCGGCGACGGCGATCTGCCCACGCTGCTGGCGCCGCTGCTGTCCGACAGCGACGGCGGCGTGCGCGCGGCGGCGGTCCGCGTCCTTTTGCGCGCCGGCGCGCCCGAGGCGACGGAGGCGGCGCTGCGCTGGGTGCAGGCGCCCTCGCCCAACGATCGGCCGCTGGGTCTGATGATCCTTCGCGACGCGCCGGCGCTGGCCCCGGCCGCGCGGGCCGCGGTCGATCGCTGCCTGCGCGACGCCGAAGTGACAGTCCGGCTACTGGCCCTCGACGTCTTGTCTCGGCACGGCGCCGGGCCGTCGTTCGCCGCGGTGGCCAACACCCTGGATGACGACCAGCGCGAGGTCCGGCTGCACGCCATCCGTCTGCTGGAGGCTGCCGGCGATCGGCGCGCGGTGACGTTGCTGCTGGGACGCCTGCCCGACGGCGATCGCGAGGTCGGCTTGAGCGCGATTCACGCCCTGGGAGTGCTGGGCGAAGCCGGCGCGGCGCCCGCGCTGGTTCGGCTGGTACAAAGTGGGCCTGACGACGCCCGCCTGGCGGCCATCGACGCCTTGGGGGCGCTGAGTCTGCCGGCGGCGACCACGGTGCTGGCCCCGCTGGCCCGCCGCCGACCCAGCGATGAAGCCGGTCGCCACGCGCTGCTGGCGCTGGGTCAGATCGCCACCGCGCCGGCGTTGGCCGTGCTGATTGAACGACTGCACGAGCCGCCGATCTCGCCGGACGTCAAGGAGGCTTTGCGCCGGGCGGGCGCGGCGGCGGTGCCGTCATTGGTCGGGGTGCTCGACAGTGCGGGTCACGGCGCCAGCACCGCGACGGTCACGGCGGCGGTTTCCATCCTGGGCGCGATCGGCGATCGACGGGCGACGGCGGCGCTGGCCGGGCTGGTCGATCGCCACCACCCGGCCACGGTCGAAGCGCTGCAAGCGCTGGTGGGGCTGCGCGATCCGGCGGCGCTGGTGCCATTGGTGCAAGCGGCCAGCGACGGCGATTCCGACCCCGACGTCCGCAAGCTGGCATTCGATGCGCTGACCGCCACCGGCGCGACGGCGGCTGTGGCGGCCTTGCCGACCGGGCTTGCCGACGGTGATCGCGACGTGCGCATCGCCGCCCTGCGACTGGCGGCGCGGCTGGGCGCGGGGGTGGCGGCACCGGCCGTTCTCGGCAGCGTCATCGCCACCGACCGCGATCTGCGGCGGCAAGCGCTGGCCACCCTGGCGGCGCTGGACGCCACCCCGCCGGGTGCGATGACGGCGCTGCTGGCCGCCGCCCGGCTTTGCGATCACCCGCCGGCGGGCGCGGACGGCGACCGGGAAGCGTTCGCGCTGGGCGACGCGCTGGAACGCGTGGCGGCCGACAGTGATCGGCATATTCTCGCCGCGGCCGTTGCCCACGCGACCGGGGCGGCCCGGACACCGCTGTTGCGTGGGTTGGTGGCGGCATTGAGCCGCGGACGAGCGCCGGCGGGAGAGGTCGAGGCCGGGCCGTTATTGTCCCTGGTGTCGGCAGGCGGCACGGTGGGCGAAATGGCCGCCGACGCTTTGGTGGCGGCCAACGTTTCAACCCGAGACGAAGCGGCGCTGATCGCCGGCTTCGATGGCGCCGAGCCAACCGTGCGGGCGCGCCTGGCGCCGGCCCTGGCCCGGGTCCACACCTCGGCGACGCTGGCGCACCTGCGTGCAGTGCTCGACGACCAAGCGGAGACACCCGACGTGCGCGCCGCTGTCGCATGGGCTGCCGCTGGCGTCGATGATCCGGTGGTTCGCGCGGCTCTGCTCCGTCAAGCGACCAGGCCGGCACCGCCTGCGGTGGTCGCCAACGCCCGCGCCGCCCTGAAACAGACCCGCGCCGACGTGACCTGGCGCTGGATGGCCTTTCGCGTGTCCCGGCCCGCCGGCCTGGGGCCGCTGGCGCGGCAGTGGCTGAAGCTGCACACGGAGAACGGCGAGCCGATCTGGGTCATGACCGGCGCGGCCGGCGAGGCACGGGTATGGAACCTGACCGGCGCGGCGACGATCAGCGCGGATGATCCGGCGCTGTCGCTCGCAGCCGAGCCATGACCGTCGCCACCGCTTCAGGCAGATCGCCGGCGATCACGCCGCCCGTGCGCAGGGCCGCTTCCGCACCAGCGGCGCCGTGAACGAAGACCCCGGCGATCGCCGCGTCGATCGGAGCCAGGCCTTGCGTCAGCAGCGCGGTGATCACGCCGGTGAGAACATCGCCGCTGCCGGCGGTGGCCAGCGCGCCGTCGGCCGTCGGGTTGATGAACACCGTTCCGTCAGGCTGCGCGATCAAGGTGCGCGCGCCCTTCAGCACGACGATCGCCTTGGTCTGAGTGGCCAGCGTGCGCGCCGAAGACAAGCGCGCCTCCTGCACTGCCGCCGTCGAGATGCCAAGCAGGCGCGCCGCTTCGCCCGGATGCGGGGTGAGCACGCGCGGGCCCGGTGCCGCCGCCAGCGTCGCGCAGTGTTCCGCGCCGAGAAGATTCAGCGCATCGGCGTCGATCACCATCGGCAGCGGCAACGTCGCACCGAGCTCGCGCACCACCACGGCCATCGTCGGGCCGGTGGGGATTCCGGGACCGATGGCCATCGCCTTCATGCGTGCGGCCAGGCCGGCGATCGCCGCCGCGCTGCCACTGTCGGCGTCGTCGCCAGGCGCATAGTGGGCGGACATCAACTCGACCAGCTTGGCGTCCAGGGACACCTGCCCGGCCGCCGTCGAGGCCAGCGTGACCAGGCCGGCACCCGCACGCATCGCCGCGCGACCCGCCAGCACGGCGGCGCCGGTCTTGCCGGCTGATCCGGCGACGATCAGCGCGTGGCCGGCGCTGCCTTTGTGGCTGGTTGCCGTCCGGCGCGGCAAGGCCGCCGCCACCACGGCTTCCTCCAGCCAGAACGCCAGCGGACCACGATCGATGGGCGCGCGCAGAGGAACACCGAGGCTGATCACCTCCACGCGGCCGGCGGGCGCATCGGCGTCCAGCGCCGGGCCCAGCTTGCGTGCGCCCATGGTCGCGGTGACGTGGGCGCGAAAGCCCACAGCGTGGATGCGGCCGCTGTCGGCGTCCAGGCCCGACGGAATGTCGGCCGCCACCTTGAGACCGGGCGCCGCGTTCATGGCCAGGATGGCGGTTGCCGGAACGCCGATGACGTCGGCGTGCAGGCCGATGCCGAAGACCGCGTCGACCACCGCGTCGGCGTCGGCCAGCGCCGCCCGCCAGGCGCGCGCGGGATCGTCCCACGTTGCAGCGTCTTCGATCGCCACCGTGTCCAGCGCCGTCGCCGCCGCAAGATTGATCGCCGCGTCGCCGGCCATCTTCGCTCGCGCAGCGACCAGAAAGACCCGCACGTCGGCGCCGGCCAAGGCCAGGTGGCGCGCGGCCACCAATCCATCGCCGCCGTTGGCGCCGGCGCCGCACACCACGCGCACCCGCGGGCCCACCCGCGGCGCGCATTCGCGCAGCAAGAGCTCGGCCAGGCCGCGCCCGGCGTTTTCCATCAACAGCAAGCTCGGCACGCCGAACTGCGCCGAAGCGGCCTCGTCAGCGGCGCGCATCTGCGCGGCGCTGAGGACCAGCGCGTGGCCGCGCCCCGGTCCCGGTCCGTCCGTCGGTTTCATCCTGCCGCGCCCGCGGCGCCGGCCGCGATCGCCGCGCGCAGCTCGGTCACCGCCGCCGGCATCCCGACCATCACGGCCCGGGCGACGAGGCCGTGACCGATGTTCAGCTCTTCCAGATTCGGCAGCGCCGCCACCGGACCGACGTTGGCATAGTCGAGGCCGTGCCCGGCGCCCAGACGCAGCCCCGCGTCGCCCGCCGCCCGCGCCGCCACCTCTAGACGATGCAGTTGCTGGCGCGACGCCGGACTGCGCGCGGCCGCCTGGCAGTAATAGCCGGTGTGCAGCTCGACGGTGCCGGCGCCCATCTGGCGGCTGGCTTCGATCACCTTCGGCTCAGGATCGATAAAGAGACTGACGCCGATGCCGGCGGCGTTCAGCTTGCCGACCACCGTCGCCAGCAAACCGCCGGCGCGCACCTCCAGGCCGCCTTCGGTGGTGCGCTCCTGGCGTTTCTCGGGCACCAGGGTGCAAAAGTCGGGCTTTATTTCCAGGGCCAACGTCAGCATCTCGTCCGTCGCCGCCATCTCCAGATTGAAGGTTCCGCGCACGGTCTGGCGCAGGATGCGGACGTCGCGCTCCTGGACGTGACGGCGATCCTCGCGCAGATGGACGGTGATGCCGTCGGCCCCGGCCAGCTCGCACAGCGCCGCGCCGACCACCGGATCGGGATAGGCGACGTCACGCTGCTGGCGAAGCGTGGCGACGTGGTCGACGTTCACATAAAGACGAACCATGGTGGCGCGCAGTATAGCCACACCGACGGGCGTTACGGCCCGCCGAGCTCGCGTTTCAACACCACGGCAATGTCCTCGGCGTGGGCGCGGATGCGCACCTCGTCGGTGCCTTCGATCATGATGCGCGCCTTGGACTCGGTGCCGGAGTAGCGCACCACCACCCGTCCGTCCGCGCCCAGATCTTTTTCCACGCCGCTGATGGCCTTGGCCACCGCGGGCATCTCTTCCAGCGGCCGCTTGCGCGCCACCGTGAAGTTCAGCAGCACCTGCGGATAGCGGGTCATGGCCCGCCCCAGATCCGACAGCGGCTTTCCTTCTTGCACCATCACCGCCAGTACGCTGAGCGCGGCCACTACGCCATCGCCGGTGGTGGCGTGGTCCAGGAAGATGATGTGGCCCGATTGCTCGCCACCCAGGGCCAGACCCTTGGCGCGCATCTCTTCGACGACGTAGCGATCGCCGACCGCCGTACGCAGCAGCTTGCCGCCCTTGGCCGTGAGGGCGCGTTCCAGGCCCAGGTTGGACATGATGGTGGCGACGACGGTCTTCTCGGGCAGCGTGCGGCGATCCAGCATGCGCGTGCCCAGGATGGCCATCACCTGATCGCCGTCGACGACGTTTCCGGCTTCATCCGCCAGGATCAGCCGGTCGGCGTCGCCGTCCAGCGCCACGCCCAGCTGCGCGCCGGCGCGCCGCACTTCCTCGACCATGCACTCCGGGTGCATCGCACCGCACTTTTCGTTGATGTTGCGACCGTTGGGATCGACGCCGAGAGCGATCACCTCGGCGCCCAGCTCCTCAAAGACCTGCGGGGCGACGTGGTAGGCGGCGCCGTTGGCGCAGTCGACGACCACCTTGATGCCGTCCAGGGTGCGTTCCTTAGGAAAGGTGTTCTTCAAGAACTGTACATAGCGCCCGCGCGCATCTTCGATTTTGCGGGCCTTGCCGATGGATTCGGACGGCGTGCGCGGACCACCGCCGCCGGCGATGGACTCCATGCGACCTTCCAGCTCGCTCTCCACCTCGTCGGGCAGCTTGAAACCGTCGGCGGCGAAGATCTTGATGCCGTTGTCCTGAAACGGATTGTGGGACGCGCTGATGACGACGCCGGCGTCGGCGCGCATCGACCAGGTGATGAAGGCGATCCCGGGCGTCGGCAGCGGCCCCACCAGCATGACATCGGCGCCCGCCGAGACGATCCCCGCCTGCAGCGCGCTTTCCAGCATGTACCCCGACAACCGCGTGTCCTTACCGATGACGATGCGGCCGGGACGATCGGGGTGGCGAAAGTGTTGCGCCACCGCCTGCCCCAGACGCAGGGCCATCTCGGCGGTCATCGGATCTTTGTTGGCGACGCCGCGAATGCCGTCCGTGCCGAACAGCTTCCTCACCGGAGACTTGTCAGCCATGGGACCAGTTTAAACACGAATCAAAGCTTCCGCGACTGCCACCACGTCGCGCGTCGCTCCCACATCGTGGACCCGCACGGCGGCCGCGCCGCTCAGCACCGCCGCGGTCACCGCCGCCGCGGTCCCGAAAATGCGCGCCTCGGCAGGCCGGCCGGTCAACTCGCCGATGAAGGCCTTGCGCGAGACGCCCACCATCAGCGGCACGCCCAGCGCGGCGACCAGGGTCGGCAGTGCGCGCAGCAAGGCCAGGTTGTGCGGCAAGCGTTTGCCGAAACCGATGCCCGGATCGGCCCAGATCTCGGTGCAGCCGGCGGCGCGCGCGACCTCGACGGCGTCGGCCAGCTCGGCGTTGACCTCGGCCACCACGTCGTCGAAGTGGACGGCGTCCATCATCGTGGCCGGCGTTCCGCGCAGGTGGCCGACGACGACAGCGGCGTTGGCAGCGGCGGCGACGGCGAAGAGGGCCGGATCCAATTTTCCGCCCGAAATGTCGTTGACCACGGTGGCGCCGGCGGCGATGGCCGCGCGAGCGGTGCCGGCCTTGTAGGTGTCGATCGACAGCCGCACCCGATCGCCCAGGCGGCGGCGCAGGCCTTCGATCACCGGGACCACTCGCGCGATCTCTTCGTCTTGCGCGACCGGCTGGCTGCGCGGCCGCGTCGATTCGCCGCCGACGTCGATCCAGTCAGCGCCTTCGTCGCAGAGGCGCGCGCCGGCGTCGACGGCGCCGGCGACGCTGGAGAAGCGGCCGCCGTCAGAGAACGAGTCGGGCGTCACGTTCAGCACGCCGACGATCAGACACCGCGCCATGCGGCTGTCCTAGCACGCGGGCGCGCCGGCTCAGAGCGGTTCGTCGTCGGAAATAACCGAGGTCGCGGCGCCACCCGGCTGCGCCCGCAGATAGCGCTGCACCAGCAGGTCCAAGAATCGCTCCGGGGCCAGCGCGGCGCGGTTGCGGCTTTCCAGGTAGCGGCGCCGTTCGATGGCGAAGATGCTGCCGGCGGCGACCCCACCGCTGGCCAGGGCGACGATGTCGAAGGCGCCGAAGCCCGGCATGATCGCCGCGCCGCCCAGGCCCAGCACGACGAACGCCAGCGCCGACCGAACCCCCATGTGCGTGAGACGTTCGCGCCGCATCTCCGACAGATCGATCTGAAACGTCACCGAGGTGGCCTGCGGCGACGCCTCGCTGATCACCGTCTCGACCCGGCCGGCCAGGCCGAAGGCATAACGCTTGGAAAAATCCAGCGAGCGCACCAGGCCCGGCCACACGCCCTGCGCCCGCTCCCATTCGATGCGATCGCCGTGGTGGCGGCGAATGGTCATCAGTTGTTCGCGCAAGAACCGATCGACGGCGCGCCGCACGGACGAAGCCGGCCCCGGCACCACCCGGCTAACGATGATCTGGCTTGCGCCCAGGGTGCGCGACAGCGCATCGGTCGGCTCAGGCTCGGTGAGCGCCCCGCGCTTCATCTCGGTCAGCGCCTGCGCGATGGCCTCCGGTCCGAGGCCCGCTTCCTCGCCAAGACGCATGACCTCGCCGACGCTGAGGGTTTCGTCCGGGACGTGTTCTTGCGCAGCCCTGGTACCGCTGTCGATTTCGGCAGCGCGACGCAGGACAAAATCGACCTGCTGGCGCGAAAGCTTGTCTCCGGACACTGCCCTTCCAGTATAGCGGCAAGAGGGGAGCGGTTCACGCCCGGCGCGATTTGATCGGAAAACCCAGGCGCAGCAGCCATTCGAACAAACGATCCGGCACCAGCGCCCGCAGTTTCCCCGCCGACAGCGCGCTCGGCCCGGTGGGCCAGCGCAGCTTCGGATCGGGTTCGGTGGCGGCGCGGTAAATGGCCTCGATCAGCGGATCCAGCTCGGCGCGATCCAGCTTGTGAAATTGCCGTTTGTACGCGGCCAGCAGCGGCGCGTACGGGCTGTCGGGGCGCTGTGATTGCGCGGCCAGGATCTCCTTGCTGTGGAATGGCGTCTTGAACGGTCCCGGTTCAATCAAGGTGACGCGGATGCCGAAGGGGATCAGTTCATAGCGCAGCGATTCGATCATTCCTTCCAGCGCCCACTTCGACGTGTGATACGGCCCGGTCATCGGCAGCGCCACCCGCCCCGAGATCGATCCGATGGTCACCAGCGCGCCACCGCCGCGGGCGCGCATGGCGGGGAGCACCGCGCGCGTCACCCGGTGCACGCCGATGACGTTGGTTTCCAGCTGGGCGCGCAGCTCGTCGGGCGTGGTCTCTTCGAGCGCGCCGAAGAGAAAATAGCCGGCGTTGTTGATGACGGCGTCCAGCCGCCCGCCGGTGGCGTCCAGCGCCCCCGCCACGGCGCGGGCCACCGATTCGTCACTGGTCACGTCCAGCGTCGGCGCCGTCAGGGCCCAGTTTTTCTGGCGCGCCAGCTCCAGCAGCGGCGCGGCGGCGGCCAGGTTGCGGGCGGTGGCGAACACGCGCCAGCCCTTGCGGGCGAAACACTCCGCCGCCGCGCGCCCGATCCCCGACGATGCGCCGGTGATCAGCACCGCGGGCATGGTTCCCTCGTTCGCGTTCATTCGCTTCACCCCCTCAGCAAGAAACCGACCACCGCGGTGGCCAGCACGCCCCACAGCGCCGCCGCTGCCACCCACAGACGCTGGGCCCTCCGCCGCACCCGGCCCAGCGTCCGCAGGCCCAGCGCCACGTACGTCGTCGACATCACCAAGAGCGCGGTCATCCACCACAGGCTTTGCCGGCTGTGGCGATCGGGCGCCCGCGCGTAGGCCAGCGCGCCGATCAGAAACACCATGCCCAGGATGATCCGCCCGATGGCTGCGCGCCGCGCCCGCGCCCGCAGCTGGGCGGCGCGCACGTGGCGCAAGGTGGTTGGCGGTGGCAGCGCGGGCATCGGCGATCAGTATGGCATCGAGTACCCCGCCTGCAGCAGGTGCGCGTTGCCCAGAGCGGCGCTGCTCTGAAAATAACGGGCGTAGGAGATCTCGAAGGTGCCGGCGGCGAACCAGCCGAAGAATGGGACGCCGCGCAGGCGGTACGCCTCCCAGGAAAATTTGATTTCCGGCATCGACGTGCGCACGCGCGCCAGCTTGGGATCGCCCGGGTAATACTGCGCGCTTGGCGCATAGCAATCCGGGTGGGCCATCCAGTCGCACCAAAAATCGGCCGGCGTCTGAAAGTACTGTCGGAGGCTGAGGCGCACTTCCAGATCGTCGGTCAGCGCTTGATAGACCCGACCCTCGACGGTGTGGCTGTCCACCGACCAGGTGTCGCGGTAATAGCGATAGTGAATCTGCAGGCCGGTGCCGGTGCTGGGAAAGTAGTACGCCGCGCGCGGCGCCAGCGCCAACCGCGTGCGCTGCGAGGGCACCGCTTCATAGCCATGGTTCGGCACCGAGCGATAGAGATTCGCCTGAAAGCCGTCCAGGTAGCCGAGATCGGCGCTGCCCTGGACGATGAACTGCGGGGTGATGATCTGCGTGTACGAAAGGCCGCCGAAGTACGAGCGCAGGTAACAGGACAGCTCGCCCGGTTTGGCGCACGCCGGGGTGCGGCCGCGCGAGATCATCGAATCGAAGCCCAGTCCGACCGACACCGCCAGCAGGCCGGTGTCGCCCCACAGGTGCTGCGCCACCGCGCCGCTCACCGTGTGCGACCAGTAATCAGATTCGGCGCTGTAGTGATAGCCGAGGGTCGCCTGGGTCTGCGTCCAGCGCTTGGCGACCTGCAGGCCGACTTCGTTGCGAACCTCGGTGAAGATGTTGTCGCCGGTCAACGTGCCGGCGGCCACCGACGCCGAGGTGATGGCGTCCAGCAGATAGCTGGCCCGCACTTCGATCCCGTGCGGCAGGTCCTTGGCGATCTCGACGATGGGCTGGATAACCCGCGTGGACGGCTCGCGGTAGTAGGCGCCGCGGATGGTGACGACGTTCTCGGCGCGGGTGGGCGCCATCGAAAGCAGCACCAACCCGACCGGGACCAGCGCGGCCGGCGATCTCAATTACAGCCGCAGCCGCCGCCCGGCTGTCCGTACCCAAGGTCCGAGCCTTCGCGCGAACCGTAAAGGTGCTGGCGAAACCGTTGTTCCAGGCGATCGGCGTCGAAGCGCATGGCTCGCTTCGTTAGATAGGCGCGCTGCCATGGCTTCACCGGCGGGTGGGCGCACCCGGCGGCGGCGACGGCCACCCAGGCCAGCAGCGCGAGCCCGGCGCGCGGCAACCACCGCGTGGTCAGCGTGCTGCGCCTGCCGATCGCCATGAAGCGACGCTTTTACCGTGCCTGACCGGCGACCCGCAAGAGACGCGTCGGGCGCGCAGGACCGGCCGTCACCGTCGGCTTTCCTCGCGCGGATCTTCGGTCTAGATTCGCCCGGGAGAAAGCCGCCCGCCGTGAGCGAACGAACCGAACTGATCCGCAAGCTGGGCTCATCGAAGTTCAACTACTGGTTTGGCTACGCGGCCAACATCAGCCTGGTCATCTGGCTGTGCAGCCACGGCATTGCCGGCGGCAAGAGCCGCCTCACCCCCGGGCAGTGGATCGGGTGGAGCGCGGTCGGCTTCTTCTCCTGGACGCTGTCCGAGTTCCTTTTGCACCGCTACGTCTATCACCTGTGGGAATCATTCCTCAGCGAGGGACACGCCCTGCACCACCGCACGCCGCGCGCGCTGATCGGCGTGCCGTGGTACCTGACGGCGATCGCCCTTTGGGCCGTCTTCGAAGCGCTGTGCCTGGTGACCCGGCCCCAGATCACCGGCGTGGTGATGGGGTTCAACTGGCTGGGGTACATCCTTTACTGCATCGCCCACCACGGCAGCCACCACTGGTCGCTGCGCTGGAACTGGTTCAAACGCATGCAGCGCCACCACCTGATTCACCACGCCCACCCCGAATGCAACTGGGGCTTCACCACGCCCATCTGGGATTACCTCTTTGGCACCGACTTCGACCGCCGGCGCGCCCCCGCCACGGCCAAGCCGACCCAATAACCTTCGCTCCTTCGTGCCGTGATACTGTGGAGGGGTGGGTTCCCGCTTGTCGGACGTGGAGGTCTCTTCCCAGGTAGAGGACGCGGTGGTGCGGCGGATCGCCGCCGACGACCTGGCGCTGCCACCTTTGCCGGCGGTGGCGGCGCGCTGCCTGGCGGTGCTGAACGGGGGCAAGTTCTCGCTCGGCGACGTGGCCCGCCTCATCGAGACTGATCCCATCCTGGCCGCGCAGGTGGTGCGTCTGGCCAACGTCGCCTCACGCGCGCCGGTGGCGCCCATTCGTTCCATCAGCGAGTGCGTGTCGCGCGTCGGCGTCAACGAATTGCGGCTGTTCTTGATCGAGACCTCGGCCCGTCGGACCTTCGAATCCGTCGACCGCGACATCTCGCGCATGTGCCGCGGGCTTTGGGAGCACTCGCTGGCGGTGGCGGTGCTGGCCCGGGATCTTTTGCGCCAAGCAAAAGTGGAACGCCCCGACAGCGGGTATCTGGGCGGCCTGTTGCACGACATCGGCAAGCCGGTGGTGGCGACCATGCTGCTGGATTCCGAGACCCGCCTGCGGGGCAAGCGCACGCCGAACTGGCTGCCGCCTGCCACCTGGAGCGCGCTGGTGGCCCGCATCCACCGCACCGTCGGGGTGGCCCTGGCGACCAAGTGGGGCCTACCAGAAAGTATCGGCCACAGCATCCGCGACACCGCCGACTATGACTCCGCCGACCCGCATTCGGAAGCCAACGCCGTGCGCCTGGCCAACGCCATGGCCAAACGCGAGGGAATCTACGTCGGTGACGTCGACGCCGAGGAGATTGACTCGCAGATCTTCGTTGGACGCGCCTTGTTCTCCGTCGACGACGAGCAGTTTCAGTACCTGACCCGCTACCTGAGAGAACGCATCTCCGAGCGCCTGCTCTGACGCGCCCGCCCGCCCGGCCGGGTCGCCTGGCAGGCAGCCACGTCGTCGCAGTTGCGGTAACCGTGCAGCCGCGATATTGCGTTGATCATGCACATCCTGGTCAACACGGGCGGCGGCGATGCCCCGGGACTGAACGCCGTCATCCGGGCAGTCACGTTGTCCGCCTTGCGCCGCGGCTGGAAAGTCACCGGCATCAAACGCGGTTATCACGGCTTGGTCGGCGGCGAGCCGGACGGCCTCATCGAACTGACGCGCGACAAAGTCCGCGGTATCGCCCACCTGGGCGGCACCATCCTTGGCACCGTGAACAAGGGCCACCCGTTCGAGTTCCTGGTCACCCGCGACGGCAAGACCGTCACCACGGACATCTCCGACGAGGTCATGCGCCGCTTTCGCGAGGTGGGCGGCGACGCCCTGATCGCCATCGGCGGCGACGGCGCCTTTCGCATCGCCAGCCGGTTCGCCAAGAAGGGTCTGCCGGTGGTCGGCGTACCGAAGACCATCGACAACGATCTCAGCTGCACGCAAGCGACGTTCGGCTTCGACACCGCCGTCACCGTCGCCACCGAAGCCATCGATCGCCTGCACACCACCGCCGAATCGCACGAGCGCATCATGGTCGTCGAGTTGATGGGCCGCTACGCCGGCTGGATCGCCCTGCACGCCGGCGTGGCCGGCAACGCCCACGTCATTCTGATGCCGGAGATCCCCTACGACATCGACAAGGTGGTGGCGCACATCGAGAAACGCTATGCCAGTCGACGCCGCTATTGCATCGTGGTCGTCGCCGAAGGCGCCAAGCCTCTTCACGGAGACATCAGCACCATCGGCACCGAACTCGGACGCGAGGTTCGCCTGGGCGGCCTGGCCGAGAAGATTGGCACCTACCTGGGCGAGCGCACCGGCTTCGAATCGCGCTCGCTGGTGCTGGGCCACTTGCAGCGCGGCGGCAGTCCCACGCACCGCGATCGTCTGCTGGCTTTGCGCTTCGGCGCCGCCGCTGTGCGCATGGTCGAGCAAGGCAAGTTCGGCAACATCGTTGCTTATCACCCGCCGCGCATGGTGCCGGTGCCGATCGACGAGGCCATCGCCGTCATGAAGCAAGTCCCGCTGGACTCGGACACGGTGATGACGGCGCGGGACCTTGGGATCTGTTTGGGCGACTAGTCAGACTTACTCAACCGGTTTCGATCCGGCATCCGGCGTCAGCACCGCGCAGCTGCAGCAACGCCAGCGCCGCGCAAAAGTCGTCGCCCGGCGGCACTGCCAAGTCGATGGATTCGCCGCGCCAGGGGAAGGCGAGGCGAAAGGCGTGCAGCAGAATTCGGGCAGCCGGGGCAGCGGAGCGCGCGTCGCGATCGCCGACCACCGGAAAACCGGCGGCGGCGAGGTGACGACGGATCTGGCGAAAGCGGCCGGTCTCCAGTCGCACCTCCAGCAACGCGGCTGCCTCGCCGGCGCGCTGGCGCACCTGCACGAAGGTGCGCGCCGGTTGGTCGTCCAGCGGGCTGTCGATGGTGTGGGTCGACCAGGGCGGCGCCGGGGTCACGGCGGCCAGATACTGGCGTTCGACGCCGTGGACGGCGAACAGACGATTCAACTCGGACTGCGCGGCGGCTGTCGTCGCCACCACCAGCGCGCCGCTGACCGGGGCGTCCAGCCGGTGCGTGATGAACGCCGGCCGGCCTTGCTCGCCGAGCCAGCGCGTCACGGTGGCGATGTCGCCGGCGCGCGTGGGCTCGACGGCCATGCCGGCCGGCTTGTCGACGACCAGAAAATCGGCGTGGGTCAAAATCACCTGGGGCACGCTTCCGATCGGCGCCAGCGCCAGCCGGTAACACACCAGCCGCTGGCCGGCGCGCACCAACCGTGAAGCGATGCGCGTGCGGTGCTGGTCGACGAACACCGACCCGCCGCTGATCATGCGCCGCGCTTCCATGCGGCTGATGCGGGGATTCAACCGGGCGATGGCCCGATCCAAACGTTCGCCGTGAAGGTCAGCAGCGATCAAACAGTCGACAAGAGGTTCGGGCACGTCGGCGATCTCGGTGGCGCATCCTAGCATCGGCCACCCGACCATCGTCCCGTCGACGAATGGTGGTGTGGCGTACCGCGCCACGACCCGGGAATTGCGATACAATCTGGCCCAAAGGCCCACGTCCGCAATGAACCAACCCGAAGAGCCCCTGATGGCGGCAACCGACCCTTTGATCGGTCAGGTGATCGCCGGGAATTTTCGGGTCGAGAAGCTGATCGGCACCGGCGCCATGGGCAATGTGTACAAGTGCGAGCAGCTTTCCTTGAACAAGGCGGTGGCGGTCAAGATCCTGCACCACCACCTGATGAACGACGAAACGCTGGTCATGCGGTTTCAGCGCGAAGCGAAGAGCGCATCGCTGCTGAACCACCCGAACTCGATCCAGATCATCGATTCGGGGCAGGACCACCACGGCACCCTGTACATCGCGATGGAGCTTTTGAACGGGCGCGATCTGGCCCAGGTCATCCGCGATGATTTTCCGCTATCCTTGCCGCGCATCGTGCGCGTGATGTCGCAGGTGCTGTCGGCGCTGGACGAGGCGCACGTGCAGAACGTCGTTCACCGCGATCTCAAGCCCAGCAATATCATGCTCATTGAACGGCGCGGGGAAAAAGACTTCGTCAAGGTGTGCGACTTTGGTATCGCCAAAGCGCAGGGCCCGGACGCCAAGGAAGATCGCTCGGCGATGTTGACCATCCAGGGGCTGGTCTGCGGCACGCCCGAGTACATGGCGCCCGAACAGGCGCGCGCCGAGCCGCTGGACGGCCGCGCCGATCTGTATTCGGCGGCGGTGATCCTGTACCAGCTGGTCACCGGCGACATTCCGTTTCGCGCCGATTCACCGATGGGGATCGTCAGCCGCCACCTGTCGGAGCTGCCGGTGCCGCCCAGCCTGCAGCGCCCGGATCTGCCGATCCCGCCCGCCATCGATGCGCTGATCTTGCGCGGCATGGAGAAACGCCGCGAGCTGCGCTATCCGAACGCCCTCGCCTTTCGCGAGGAGCTGGAATCGCTGGGCGCCTGGCTGAGCGGATCAACCAGCGGCGCCAGCGCACGCGCGGCGGCGCCGACGGCGCAGATGACCGGCGTCCCGGCCGGCGAGACCGCGATCGTGCCCAGTGTTTCGAGCGCGGTTCGCTATGGATCGACGGCGAACCTCGGCCCACAGAAAAAAAGGCGCGCGCTGGTGGTGCTGGCGGCGCTGGGTCTGGCGGGCCTGGCCGCGGCGGCGATGTACGTGGTACGACCGCGCCTGGCGCCGCAACCGGAAATCGGTACGGCGCCCGCGGCGGCGATCGCTTCCCCCATCGCCAGCGCGGCGCTCAGCAGAACACCGAGCGCAGCGCCTGCGCCCGAACCGCCCGCACCACCGCCGCCCGCAGCGGCGGCAGCGCCGATCGCCGCGCCCAGCGAGCCGGCGCCCGCCGCTCCCGAGCACCCCATCGCCTCACCGCACGAACGCGAAGCCCACCGGCACAAACCACCACCGCGCGCCCTTGCTAGCCTGGCGCCTCCCGCGGCAGTCAGCGCAACGCCCGCAACCGGATCCAAGGCCGTCGCGACAGGCGAAACCACGGTCATCGCCGCGGCCAACGACGACAAGGCGCCGACCGTGCGCGGACCGCGGGAGGTGCTGGTCGAGGGCGAAAAACTTCTCGGCCAAGGGGAAGTCAAGGATGCTTGCGCGCGTGGCGAGGAGGCCAAACGAATGAATCCGAAGTTCGTCCTGTCTTATAAATTTCTCGGTAAGTGCTACATGCGTGCCGGCGACGCCAGCCAGGCCAATGACAACTACCGCAAGTACCTCGAGCTCGCCCCCACCGCCTCCGACGCCCTGTTCATCAAGAGCATCGTCAAGTGAGCGGCCCGCTTCTGCGGCACCTCGATAGGCGCGCCTTCTTCGCACCGCTGGCCGCCGTCGTCATTGCGGGCGCCGGTGGCTGTCGCGTCGACGCCAACGACTTTCAAAACCGCGTCTTTCACTGCGACACCACCGCACCCGATCCGCTGTGCGGGACTGACGTCGACGGACAGCCGATGACCTGCTTCGCCGCGCGCCAGCTGGGTGGGTCAGACTTTTGCACCCAGCAGTGCGGTGACGCGCCGATGTCGTTACCCGACGAGGACGCGGTCTGCGCCCAAGGCAAAGCCAAGCTGAAAGCCTGCGACCCCACCGATATGACCACCGCGCTCGGCCCCTGCGGCCGGCGCGAGTTCGGCTGTCTGCGCACTGACGTGCTGACCGACGAGGGGATCTGCGTGACCATGTCGCCCTGCACGACCGATGTCGATTGCCACGATCCGGTGCGCTCGACCTGCGCGGCGACGTTTCTGAAGGAACTGTACGTCAATGCCAATGGCGGCCAGCTGCACGCGGACAATCTTTATTGCTTGCAGGAAGGCTGCAAGAAGAACGCGTCGTCGTGTTCGCCCGGCGAGACGTGCTTGCGCGACGTCATCCCGGAGTCGGCGGACCCGCCGGACATCTGCGTGCCCAACTGCGATTCGCAGCTGCGCTGCCCGCCCAATCATTTTTGCTTTCAGAAGATCTCCGGCCCCGCCAACCCGGCGGTGTGCATCCCCGGCCTGTTGGGCTTTGTCTGCACCAGCGACGTCGATTGCCTGATGGGCAAGTGCGCAAGCGACGGCGATCCGACCCCCGACGACGGCCTCAAGCTGTGCGCCACTGACTGTGTCACCGACGAGCAATGCCAGGCCTTCGACAGCCAGCAGGGTCTGTTCGTATGCGTGGCCGGCCATTGCGCCACCCCCAACGCTTATCGCGGCGCCAGCTGCGACACCGACGCCGACTGCATCCGCGACAAGGGCACGCTGTGCATGCGCTTCGACAGCGACTTCACCCAGCAAGGGACCTGTCTGCGGCCTTGCGACGCGGACGGCACCTGCGCCCCCCGCGCCGGCATCGGCCACGCCTGCCTGCCGCTGGTGGGTCAAGGCGGCACCATGACGGCGGCCTGTTTCCCCGGGTTTTTCGGCCTGCCGTGCTTCACCTCGGCGGCCTGCGTGGGCGGCATGACCTGCCGGGGCGCCGACGCCGCTGGTGGCAAGCCGGGGCTGTGCACCGCTTTGTGCGCCAATGATGCCGACTGCTTCGCTAACCGATTCATCGGCGGACAAAGTTATTGTGCCGCCCCCACCGCACCTTTCTGTCTGCCGTTGCAAGACGACGGCACCGACTGCGCGGACAAGAAACAGTGCGCGTCGAGCACCTGCACCGCCGGCAAGTGCGGCACCGGGAAGGGAGCGTCCTGATGAACGCCGTCGGAAAGGCGCTGCTGGGGTTGGTCGTCGCCAGCGCGTTGCTGTCGGCGCGGACGGCGCGCGCCGGTGAAAAGATGGCCGTGTTGGTGCTGGCCACCGCCGAAAAAGACGCCGAGCTGGCCGACAACCTGACCGAGGTGATCATCGGCCGCGTGGCCCGCCAGGGCGGCACCGAGATCGCCGGCAAGGAAGAGTTCCGCGCCCGCCTGGGCGTGGAGAACGAACGTAAAGCGCAAGCCTGCCTGGACGACATCTCGTGCCTGGGGCGCGCCGCGGTCTCGCTGGGCGTTCGGCGCATCGTCGCCGGCAGCGTCGGCACGCGCGGAAAGCAGTACCTGTTCAACCTGAACCTCGACAACGTCGAGACTGGCCGGGTCGAGAACCGGGTGTTTCGTCTGGTCGAAGGCGGCGTTGAAGATTTGATCCGCGCGGTTCAGGAAGGGTCGGAGGAATTGTTTCGCGCCAAGGTCGAACCCGGCCACATCCAGGTGTCGTCGATGCCGGATGGCGCGCGCGTGTCGATCGACAACGCGTACCTGGGGGTCACGCCGCTTATCTCCGGAACGTTGCTGGCCGGCAAGCACAACGTACGCGTGGAGGCGGACAATCGGTTTGCCTGGTCTTCGAAGGTCGACGTGCTACCGGGGCAGGAACTTCAAATCAAGCTGACGCCGGACAACCTGCCCAGGCGGCGGCGCTGGCCCAGCAACGCCGCTTATGGAAGCCTGGTGGCGGCGGCGTTGTCGTTCGCGACCGGCGGCTTTCTAGGCGTGCTATCGCAGCAACCACCGAACGGCAGCACCCGCTTCGACGCGCAGCAGGACTATGACCAGAAGCGCCACTTCGCCCTGGCGGCGAACATTTCGTTCGGCGCCGGCGCGTTGTTCACGGTGCTGTCGTCGTACTTCTTCATCCACTACCGCGACGACATCTTCGGTCGCGGCGGGCGCAGCGACGAGACACCCTGACCAACGCGGGGGCGCCCCGTTACGGCTTGGCCGGGCCGGTGTAGTCGACCGTCAGCTCGCCCTTGGCGGTGCTGCCGGAAGCGATCGGGACCGACACCTTGCCCTCGCCGATCTCCGTCACCTCGCCGGCGCCGGAGTACGCCTTCAGTGTGAACGTGACCGTGCCCGAGCTGGCGAACGTGGAGTAGTCAAAGGTGCCGACGTCGTTCGCCGCCGGCGGCGAGCACTTGTTCAGCGTGGCATCGCTGGTGGCCGCGCCGGTGACGAAGACGTGGCAGGTGTTAATCATCGCCCGCGTCGGCGTATCGAAGGCGTCGGTCAGCGTGACGTGAATGTCGAAGTAGGAATAGGTGTCGCAGCCGGCGGCGCCCAGCACCGCCAGCAGAAACAAAGCGACGCCCCAGACCCGACCCGGCCGCAAGAAGCTTTTCATCGGCCTTCTCCAAAGCATCCGACGTCCGTGTTGGGGCACGACTTGACGTCGCCGCCGTTGGCCGCGTGCACCAGCGCGGAGGTGCCCCAGACCAGGGCGACGGCGCCCACCACGGCTGCGCCGGCCACCGCCCAGAATTTCCACTGCTTATAAATGGGAGGCCCGGGTGGCGGCGGGACTGGTTTGGCCACCAGCGCGGCGGCAGCCGCTGCGGCGGCCGCTTTGGCCTCGGCGTTTCCGGGATCGTCCGGATCCTGGGCCTGCAGCTTGATCGGCCCCTTCGGCGCGGTGTCGGCGTCGGTGCCCGGTTCGCCCCCCGTGGCGGCCGGTTCGGCCTTGGCGGCCGGCTTTTTGCGGAAGGCCACATCGGCGCGCGCGACACCGGGGGATGTGCCGAGGGCGACGGCCACGGCCACCACGACGGCGACCGGGGCAACGATCGATTTCCACTGACCAGGAAAGATCATGCGCGCATATTACATGAGACGTGCCGGTCGGGAAGCGGTGGACTGAAGACTCTTGCCGCGCCGCGATCGATGCTTAGGTTCCGGCGCGGGGAGGGATCAAAAGATGGCAGACGACAAAGCGAGCAATGGCCCCGGGGCTCCCAATTCCGAGGCGATCGCCAAGCGTGCGTACGAGCTGTTCTTGCAGCGGGGTTCAATCCCCGGGTTCGAGCTGGACGATTGGTTGCAGGCCGAGGCCGAGCTGGTCTCGATGGCCGCCATCAAGAAGACGTCGGTCAACGGCAAGACATCGCGCCAAACCAACGCCAGCGCTCGCTGAGCCGCGACGCGGCGCCCCTGCCGCCGGGGGCGGCTTCAGTTGCCACACAGGCCAGGCTCCAGCACGGCGCCCGGCCACAGGTGGCGCACGCAGCGAATGGCGTCTTCTTCAGAAAACGCCGGGACGTAGACGCGCACGCGGCCAGCCCTGCAGAAGTCATAGCGGCGAATCGAGCCGCCAACCACCTCGTGGCCGGGCTTTTTCAGTGAGCAGGCGTTGGCTTCCTCGCGCGAGTCGGCCAGCTGGGCCATGATCTCGCCACAGCCGAACCCGTCGTGAACGCCGACGTAGTAGCCGCGTGACAGCTCCGTGGCGAGCGCGCCATTGCAGCGCACGCCGGTGGTCAAGTAGGCCGGACGCTGCGGGTCCAAGCAACGCAGCGTGCGCGCGTCGCAACGATAGGCTCTCTCGCAGGCGCCGGCGCTGTCTTGGCAACAGGCCTGGCCGAGGTTCCCGCAGCGCGGAGCGACGTCGACCGGCCTGGCGGCGCCAGCCTTGGCCGCCGGCACACCGCTACAGGTGCCCGAGACGATCACCGCCGGCGTCAGCGGGACGGCACCACCACCGCCGCAGGTCTCGCTGGGCTTCAGCGGCGCGATCAGCGTCCATATCCCGGCCAGCGGCGTCCCCTCGAAGGACGCCGTCGAACCGAGCGGCAGCGTCACCGGCGCCAGGCCGCCGTGCACGACAGTCATCGGTCGATCGGCGCGCGCGCTGACCGACACCACCTGCATGCGTTGATCGATCTGGGGATCGGCCATGTGAAAGTCGATCACCACCCGAACTTCGCCGTTTCCGCACTGGGCCGCACCCGACAGGGTGAAGGTCCAGGCCTCGCTGATGACGTGCACGTACCGGCGCCGGACGACTGACTCGCCGCCGCGGCGCGCCTCCACGACCACATCGAAGTCGCGATATCCTGACAGTCCCTGAATGCCGTCGGACGACGTGCGCGCCTCGGTCAGGCTCATGGGTGGATCCTGGCGCAGTTTGACCGACGAGCCGTCAGCGGACCAGGACACTTCCACTGGATCGTTGGGACAGACCTCAGTCGGCTTGACGGTCAGATGGTCGACGCGCGCGGGTCCCAGGCAGCCGGCCGCCGCCGGCAAGACTGCCATGGCCACCGCCGAAACCAGGCGCCCGAGTGGACCGCATGGGCAGCGACGCATGGGGAATCGCACAGAAACCGATTATCCATTGAAACCCTGGCGCTCGCGAAAAATCTATTTTTGCAAAGCGGCCGACCCAGCCGCCGTCCAGGCAGTGGAAAGGGTCAGGACGACCGCAGCGCGGTCAACAGATTGGTCACGCTTTGCCGGGCGTCACCGAACAGCATCAGCGTGTTGTCGTTGTAGGCCAGCGGATTGTCCACGCCGGCGTAACCGGCGGCCATGCTGCGCTTGAGCATCACCACCCGCGCCGCCTTCCACACTTCCAGCACCGGCATGCCGTAGATGGGGCTGCCCGAATCATCCTGGGCGCTGGGATTCACGATGTCGTTGGCCCCGATCACCATCACCACGTCGGTGGTGGGGAAGTCTTCATTTATCTCATCCATCTCTTTAACAATGTCGTAAGAGACATTCGCTTCTGCCAGGAGAACGTTCATGTGCCCTGGCAGTCGGCCGGCCACCGGGTGGATGGCGTATCGGACCTTGACGCCCTTGCCGATCAACAGCGAGGAGATCTCCTTCACCTGGTGCTGGGCCTGCGCCACCGCCATCCCGTAGCCGGGCACGATGATCACGCTGCGCGCGGCCAGCAGCAGCTCGGCCACCTGGGGCACGGTGGCTTCGTTGACGTGGCCGGCGGCCGTCTTGGCGTCGCCGCTGACCTTTTTGGCCTCGCCGCTCGTCGAACCGAAGCCGCCCAGGATGACGCTGACGATGGAACGGTTCATCGCCTTGCACATGATGTAGCTGAGGATGGCGCCGCTGCTGCCCACCAGCGCGCCAGTGATGATCAGCAGATCGTTCGACAGCATGAAGCCGGCCGCCGCTGCCGCCCAGCCTGAATAACTATTCAGCATCGACACCACCACCGGCATGTCGCCGCCGCCGATGGCCAGCACCAGGTGCATGCCCAACACCAAGGCGATGCCGGTCAAGATCATCAGCGGCGGCATTCCGCCTTCGAACAGGGCGCCGCCGTCAGGTGGCCAGGGCGCAGCGGCGCGCAGGAACACCACCGCCAGCGCCATGCAGCCGAGCACCATCAACAGATTCAGAAGGTGCCGCCCCGGTAGCAGCAGCGGCTTGCTGCTCACCACGCCGCGCAGCTTGCCGAAGGCGATCACCGAGCCGCTGAAGGTGACGGCGCCGACCAGGACACCGACGAAGATCTCGACCAGATGAACGCTGCGGCCGGTGACGGGCTCGACGCCGGGGTGCATGTACGTGGCGATGCCGACCAGCACCGCCGCCGCGCCGACAAAGCTGTGCAGCACCGCCACCAACTCGGGCATCGACGTCATGGCGACGCGCGCGGCCAGCAGCGCGCCCACCACGCATCCGATGCCCAGGCCCGCGCCCAGCAGGCCGACGCCTGAAGCGCCGCCGGTCTCCGCGGCGTGCGGCCCGAAGGCCGACACCAGCAATCCCAAGGCGGTCATCACCACCGCGATGGCCATGCCGACAATGCCAAAGGCATTCCCGCGGCGCGCCGATTCCTGCGTCGATAGGCCGCGCAGGCTGAGAATGAAAAGCAGGCTGGCCGCCAGATAGGCCAACGAGCGCCAGGTGTCCGTCAAGGTCGCCACGCTACCTCCGGAACATCCGAAGCATTCGCTGGGTCACCAGGAATCCTCCCGCGACGTTGATCGATGCCAGCAGGATGGCCGCCCCGCCCAGCACCTGCACCGCGGGGCTGGCCCCCCCGCGCAAGACGTCCATGCCGCCAATCAAGATGATCCCGCTGATGGCGTTGGTGACGCTCATGAGCGGCGTGTGCAGCGCCGGCGTCACATTCCAGACCACATGCCAGCCCACCACGCACGCCAGCAGGAACACCGTCAGGTGTTCAAGAAACTCTTTCGGTCCGAACAATCCCGCCGCGCCCAACAGCAGCGCCAGCACGGCGATCCCGATGCGCCCGCGCGCGGTCATGCCTTGCGCCTGCGGGGGCGCCGCCTTGGCCTGCGCGGCGTGGTTGTTATGGTTGGGTGCCGTCGGTCCGCCGGCGCGTTGCTGCGGCGGCTTGGGCGGCGGCCACATCAAGTTTCCGTCCTGCAGCACCAGCACGCCGCGGTGGATCTCGTCTTCCAGGTTGATCTGCACGCGTCCGTCGGCGGTCACGAGATCGCGAAACAGGTTGAAGACCGTGTTGGCGTACAGTTCGCTGGATTGGTGGGCCATGCGGCTCGGCAGATCGGTGAGGCCGATGATGGTGACGCCGAATTTTTCCACCACCTTGTCTCGCTCGGTCAGCGCGCAGTTGCCGCCCTGCTCGGCCGCCATGTCGACGATGACCGAGCCGTGCACCATGCTGACCACCGCGCCCGAGGTGATCAATTGCGGCGCCTGCTTGCCCGGGATCAACGCGGTCGAGATGATGATGTCCGACTGCTTGGCGTGCTGGGCGATCAACGTTTGTTCGGCGACCAGATACGCGTCGCTCATCTCCTTGGCATAACCGCCAGTACCCTCGCCCGATTCGTTGAATTGAAATTCAAGAAACTGCGCGCCCAGACTTTCGACCTGCTCGCGCACCGCCGGGCGGGTATCGAAGGCGCGCACCACTGCTCCCAGGCTGCGCGCCGCCGCCACCGCCGCCAGGCCGGCCACGCCCGCGCCCAGCACCAGGACCTGCGCCGGCTTCACCCGACCGGCCGCGGTCACCTGCCCGGGGAAAAACCGGCCAAAGTGACTGGCCGCTTCGATCACCGCGCGATAGCCGGCGATGTTCGCCATCGCCGACAGCGCGTCCATGCGCTGGGCCCGGGTGATGCGCGGGATGGCGTCCATGGCCAGCACGGTGGCCTTGCGCGCGGCCAGGTGTTTGATGAGCTCGGGGTTTTGCGCCGGCCAGAAGAAACCAATGATGATGGCGCCTTCTTTGACCAGATCCGCTTCGTGCTTGTTGCCGCCGGGAATGAACGTTGGCTGACGAACCTTCAAGACGATATCGGCGTCGGCCCACAGCTTGGCGGCGTCCGGGACGATGGTGGCGCCCGCTTCCGCGTACGCACCATCCGAGAACTGGGCGGCGTCACCGGCGCCGGCCTGAACCACGACGTCCAGGCCAAGTTTCCTTATCTTCTGAACCGTATCGGGGGTGGCGGCAACACGACGTTCGTACGGGTAGATTTCGGCCGGGACGCCAACCTTCATCGCGGAGGAGAGTACACGCCGTGCGTATGAGATGGAAGTGCGGGCGTGGTCAGTCCGCCTGAGGATCGATCACGTGCGCGCGGCCGTACTAACGGGCAAACGAAGGGGCGCCGACAGAGATGTGTGATGGTGGAATCCCTTCGCCCACCGCCTGATCCCGTCGACCGCGGGGAAAGAAAAAAGCGCACATTTGGCTGTATGGACATCGCGTGAAGACCTGGTACCGTAGTCGAAGCGGTCCTTTTTGACGTCGTCTCCTTTCTGCCACGGTCGCCGTTACGTTGTTGAGCGAACCCTTGGGCGTTCAGGTAGCCGAAACAGTGAAGGACGCAACCCGCAAAGTTGCGGGTCAGCAACTGAGTCGCCCGATCGGGCACTCGCGACCACCAAGGAGAGAGAGAGATGGGAAAGAGGCTATACGTCGGAAATCTGTCCTATAGCGTGACCGAAGCGGATCTGCGCGAGGTCTTCGCAGAGGGTGGAAACGTCGAGGAAGTCAGAGTGGTCCTCGATCGCGACACTGGCCGCCCGCGCGGCTTTGCCTTTGTCGAAATGGCGTCTGACGCCGAGGCGACCGCAGCAATGAATGCCTTGAATGGACGCGATGTACAAGGTCGCGCCATCAGCGTCAGCGAAGCGCGCGAGCGCACCGGTGGTGGCGGCGGCGGTGGTGGCGGGGGTGGTGGTCGTGGCTTCGGTGGTGGTGGCGGCGGATACGGCGGTGGTGGCGGCGGCGGTGGATATGGCGGTGGTGGTGGCGGCGACCGCGGCGATCGTCGTGGCGGCGGTGGCCGTCGCGGCCGCTGGTAGCCTAGCCCGCTTCTCCACGTCGGCTGTCTCTTAGGTGGGCGGCGATCAGCGCGCCCACCTCAAAGCAGCACCTGAGCCTTTTGGTGTTATCCGATTCGGCGGTTTGGTCTGCCTGCTCTGTATGCGCGGTTTCCCGGTGAGCCGGCTATTCTTCGGCCACAGGTTGAGGGCCGGGAACGATCCCCGCGATGTCGGGATCTTCTACCTCTTCGCCGCCCCGATCATTCTTGTCGCGCTGACGCTGCGCCTTGCGCTCAGCTTTCTCTTTCTGTTTTTGCTGGCGGACCATTTCTTTCATTCGTTTCGCCAGTTGAGGCCTTCTATTGTCCACGGGGACCTCCCTTGAAGCGTGGCATCAAAACTTACACTTTGATTCTAGCTCTATCTTTTGTCGAGAGTGAAAATGGAGCGCGAAGGCCGTCTCATCGCGGCGGCCGTCGCGCTTCGTGAAACCAGGCTCGGTACTCATTCATGCGTTGGCGTTGATCGTCGGGCAAATGACGCTGGCAGGTGGCGGCCTCCGGCGTACCTTCGGCCGCACCCCAGCGCACCTCGACACAGTCGTTCGGATTGTAGGCGATCTCCAGGGCTGTCTTGCGGGCCAGCAGATCGGCCACCGTCAGTTTCCACGGCGAACCGTCGCTGCGTTTGTATTCGATGCTGCGTTCGGTGATGCGCTGGCGATGCAATGTCTCGATCTCGGCGCGGACGGTGTCAGGTTTCTTTCCGTTTAGCACGAACAGTTCCGGGTGGCGCACGATCCGTTCGGGCAGCGAGGCCAGCACGTTCAAGGCGATGAGCAGCCGCATGTCCCGCGACGGAGTGGCGTAATCTTCCCACGGCCCGGTGGTCTCGAAGATCTTCGCGCCCTCCGGCATGGCTACCACCGGATTCTTATTTTCGCGCATGAACTTTTCGCCGTTGTCCACGGAACCGACGCGCACCTGCATCTGCTCGACCAGCGCGTCCAGCGTCTCGGCGTAGGCGGCGCGGGCATCAAGGCCGCGCGGGTTGATGATGGCGCCCATGCGCGCGTAGAAGGCGTCCGGCGACAGAGCGCCCTGCTCGGCGGAAAAGCGCGGTGCCCCGGGATGCGCGTCGCCGCCGAGACCGGCATTGGGCACCGACTCCAGCGCGCCGGCGGCGTTGCGCACGATGGGGCGGAAAGCCTTGAATCCGGGGCCGGCGCTCTTGGTGTCGTTGGTGAACAGGAACGTCCCTTCCCAGAAACGCTTGCGCCCGATCGAGGTGTCCGGCTGTCCGTCGACCGCCAGCAACAAGCCCCCGTGCTGATCGGTCTGGTCGATCCACTTGGCGATCACCATGACGTGACCGTAAGGATCGGCGTAGATGACGCCCGGTCGCAGCGACGTTCGGTCCAGCTTCACTGGATAATAGTCGGTCTCGTCGTCGGGCAATGCCGTGCGCGCGCTGCCCGATTGCACGCGGTTCATCACCCGGCGCAGGTACGCCTTCACCGAGGCGAGAGCGTCGCGCACCGGCGCCCGCTCTTCGTTGGATAGAAATCCCTGACAGCGCGGCGGGCGCGCGTCAGTGCCGCGATCGCAATCGCGCGACCCGAACGGCAGGCCCATTTTCCAAGAGAAATACGCGCGCAGGTAGTACGGCAGATCAGCGCAGTCGGGCGTGGCGGGGATGGCGTTCTTGTTCGTTGGGTCGTCCTCGCGCAGGCCGAGATAGCCATAGAGAAAATTCTTGGCAGGCTCGCGCAGGACCTGGTGCAGCGGCCGATAGTCGACCGACTTGTCGGGCGGCGCATCGAACAGCATCTCGATCCACGCCGAGTAAAGATCCTCCGTCGCGCGATCCCAGTTTCGTTGTGCCGACCAGACAACGTTTTGTGGTTTGACGGCCACCCCGTCGGTCGCCGCCGTTGAACGCCCGTGCCCGCTGCTGACGGTAATGGTCTGGCAGGAGACGACTTTGCCTTTGCGGAGCCAGGAGACGCGGTACGGGCCGGGCGCCGCCTTGTCGACGTCGGCGGCCAGGCTGAACGGTGGGCCGCCGCGTTTGACCGCCGCGGACGACAGCGAAGTGCCGTCGGGCCCGACGATCTCCAGTTGGCCGTCAGCCTCGGCCTCCGAGACCGCCAGCAAGCGCAGCGGCGCGCCGGCCAGCGGGTCACGCGGCGACCACCAGATGGCGGCCGCGTCGTGGGGCACGCAACCGGCGGACGCCGGCGGTAATGTCGCACCGGCGGTTCCAGCCTTTGGTTTCTTCTCTCGTCCGTGGGCCGCGCCGGCGATCAATATCGCCAAAGCGCTGGTGGCCAAGAGGCGACGCATCTGCCCGCAGCATAGCCGAAACCCGCTCGGCGCCGGCCCAAGAAAAACCAACCACCGACGCGGCGCCCGTGTTTTCAGCGCGCCGCCGTGGCCGACGCGCCGGCAGAGACGGCGATGGTCACCCGCGCGCCACCCTCTGGCTTGTTTGCTATCTCCAATTGGCCTTTGTGGGCATCGGTGATCCGGCGCACCAGCACCAACCCCAGCCCCAGCGATCCCACCGGCCGCTCGGCCTCGGCGCCGGCGGCGGGAAAGCCGGGGCCGCTATCCTCCACATCGAACAGCACCAGCCCGGGCGCGGCGCGCACGCGCAGGCGATCGACGCCGCCGCCATACTTGCGGGCGTTGTCGATCAGGTTCGCCAGCGCCCGCGCCATCAGCGTCGGATCGCCGGCGAACGCCGCGTCGCCCGCTTCCACCGACAACACACCGGCGGCGACTCCCGCGCGTTCCAGCGCCTTGCGAGCGACGTCGGCTCCGTCCAGCGGCCGCACCGCCAACGCGGCGAAGTCGAGCCGCGCGCTGGCCAACAGCTCACCAACCAGGGCGTCGATCTCCATCACCTCGCGTTCGAGTTCGTCCAGCGTATGGGCGTCGGTGGCGCCGTTGCCCGCGCCGCCGCGGGCCAGCTCCAGCAGCACCCGGATGCGGGCCAGCGGCGTGCGGATCTCGTGCGATACGCCGGCCAAAAGCTCGCGCTGGTCGGCGATCTGGCGTTCGATCCGCTCGGCCATGTCGTTGATGGCCTGGGCCAGGATGGCAATCTCGCCGACGCGCCACAGCGGCACGCGGGCCCGTGTCTTCAAACGACCGGCGCCGATCTCTTTCGCCACGTGTACCAGTTCATAAAGCGGCTGGGCGATGCGCCGGGCGATCCTCCCGGACATCGACCACAACACCACGCCGACGATCAACACCGTCAGCAGCACGCGGTGTGAACCGTTGCCGTTGTCCATCCGGCGCGACAGCATCCCCACCACCAGCGCGGTCATGAAGATGGTCGCCCCGAACCACCAGAACAGCCGGCGGTGCAGGTGCGCGCCGAAGTAATGGCGCAAGCGGTGCCGCCGCCGGTTCAGCAGAAACTGCACATGCGGCGGCAGGCGCGGATCGATCACCGGCAGGTGGCGACGAAGATGCGCGTGCAGGTGATCATGCAGGTGATCGCGCAGATGATCGCGCAAGTGATCGTGCAAGTGCGCGGGGTCCTCACGATCGGGGTCGTGGCGATGATCGCCACCGTCGTCGCGGTCACGCTCGGCGCCGTGACGGCGACGATAGCGATCGTGCCAGGGGCGCTTCATCCGGCCGTCTCCTTGGTCAGCACGTAGCCGACCCCGCGCACGGTCTTGATGATCTTCGGCGCCCGCGGATCATCGCCCAGCTTGCGGCGCAGGTGCGAGACGTGAACGTCGACCGTGCGATCGCTGACGCTGACGTCGTTGCGGCCAGCCTGCGACAGCAATGTGTCGCGCGGAACCACCCGCCCCGGCCGCCGTGCCAGCGCCACCAGGATGTCGAACTCGACGCCGGTCAATTCGATCGGCTGGCCGCCGACGCGCACCTCGCGAGAGGCCACGTCGACGGCGATGTCGCCGATGGCCAGCACCGCCTGGGTGGCCTCGGGCGCTGACCGCCGCAGCACCGCGCGCAGCCGGGCCAGCAGTTCTCGCGGCGAAAATGGCTTCGGCACGTAGTCATCGGCGCCGATCTCCAACCCCACCACCCGATCGGTCTCGTCTCCCTTGGCGGTGAGCATGATGATCGGGATGCGGCTTTTCGCCCGGATACGCCGGCAGACCTCGATGCCGTCCATCCCCGGCATCATCACGTCCAGCAGCACGGCGTCGAACACCCCGCCCTCGAGCGCCGCCAGTCCCTGGCGTCCGTCGGCGGCGTGCAGCAGCGTCACGCCGTTCGGACCCAGGTAACTGGCCAGCAGTTCGTAAAGGCGACTGTCGTCGTCGATGCAGAGGACGCGCAGGGACAAGGCGTTTGACTCTACCAGCTCCCGTGCCGGCGGCCGAAGCCGCGTCCCAAGCCGCGCCCGAAAAAACGCGGCCCCGACTCGATGATGTCGGCCAGGCGCGTCCGCTGCTTTTCATCCAGCGCCTCGTGCACCTTGGCGGTGGCGCCGACGAAGGTCCGGCGCAGGTCTTCGATGGCCCGGTCGTGGCGGGCGTAAAGCTCGCCGAACAGAACCTCGTCGTGGACCGGCTTGCGGAACGATCCGGCCACGTCCTTGCGCGAGGCGCGCATCTCGCCGCGCAGCTTGCTGGCCGCTTCGCGCATCTCATCGACGGCGGCGAAGACCACCCGTTCCTGCGCGGGCGTCATCTCCAACGGTTCGAGCGCTCCGCGCAGGAACATCCGCCCGCCGAAGCCGCCGCCACCGCTGCCCGGACCGAAGTCGTCCGGCCCTTCGCCATCACCGCCTTCACCGCTGTCTTGGCCCTGGCCGTACCCCGGTCCGTTTCCCCAGCGCCCGCGGTGCCAGTCGCGGTGCGGGAACCCGCCGAAGCCGTGATGGTGGTGTCGCCACCAGCAGCCGCCTCCTCCTCCGCATGGCCCGGCAAAGCAACCATACCGGCGCGCGCGCGCCATCTTGGCCAGCGCGATGATCCCCAACGTTCCCAGTACACATCCAATCATGTCGGTCATCCTTTCTTGGAAGCGTCTCTCGCTCCCGCCAAGAAGAATGACCACCGCCTGTTAAGAACAGGCCCGGCCTGATGTGAAGAAATGTTAAGCGCGCCAGCCGCCAAAACCCCGAGGTTTCGGGCGCTTTTTGGCCGTTCGCCGATCCTTTACTTGAGGATCTCCAAAAGCTCGACGTCAAAGATCAGCGTGGCGCCGCCCGGGATCGTCGGGGGATGGCCGCTGTCGCCGTAGGCCAGGTCGGACGGACAGGTCAGCTTGGCCTTCTCGCCGACCTTCATTTTCTGGACACCCTCGGTCCAGCATTTGATCACGCCGTTCAGTGCAAATTGCGCCGGTTCCTTGCGCTTGATCGAGCTGTCGAACTCGGTGCCGTCGGGCAACGTGCCGACGTAATGAACCTTGACCCGGTCGGTGGCCGCCGGACTGGGGCCGGTGCCGGCCTTGATCGTGCGGTAGACCATGCCTGAAGGCAGCTTGACCGCCCCGCTCTCTCTCTCCGCCGCTTCGATGACCTGCTTGGCGCGGCCTTTCTCGACCGTGGACGCCGCCTGCTGCCGCGCGCGCGCCATGCCGTCCACCTTGGGGCCGTACGCTTCCAGCTCGACCACCGGCTTTTTCTTCATCACCTGATCGGCCATGCCGGTCTGCACCACCGCCAGCTCGTCCTTGCTGAGATTGAAGACCGAGATGTTCCGCCCCAGCATCAGGCCCAGCGCGTACAACGTCTTCTGATCTTCGGTCTTGGGTTGCACCGCCCCCGTCGAACCACCGAGTTTGTTGCAGCCGACAGACGTTACGCTGATCACCAGAAGCACAGCAAAAGAAGCGAGCTTGCTTTTCATCGGCCCCTGGTAACACGGGAAGGCCTCGCTGGCCAGCGAACAAGCACGCCCCCGAGGTTGACACCAGCCGGGCCTAGCGGGCTATGAAACACCTGTGCCGCTGATCCAAATCTTCACCTCTGTATCCGAACCAGCAAGCGATACCAAGGCCACGCTGCTGAGCGATCTGTCGCGGCTGCTGGCGGAAACTTTTCAAAAGCCAGAACGCTGGTCGATGACTTGTCTGCTGCCCAACCTGAGCATGACCTTCGCCGGCCAGGCCGCGCCCTGCGCCTTCGTGGCCATCCGCAACGTCGGCAAGATGACACCTGCCCAGACCGAAAAACTGAGCGCCGCCATCTGCCGCCTTCTGTCGCCGGCGCTGGGATTGCCCGCCGATCGCCTCTACATCGAATTCGGCGACGTCGACGACTATCGCTGGGGGTGGAACGGTTCAACGTTCGCGTGAGCGCGGGAGCGACGCCAAGCGCGCGAATCGCCACCGAGCCTGCTAGCCTTCTTTGGGTATGGATTCGGGGAGGGCTTCGATCGTCACACGCGCGGCGCTGCTGCTGGGACTGTCGATGGCGCTTGGGCTGGCCGCCAATGCGGTTCGGCCGAATGGCGTCGGCTTGCGATCGTTCGCGGCGCCGACGATTTGCGCGACCACCGGGGCCGCCGGGGCGGCCAGCGCGGCGCCGCCACTGACGGTGGTGGCGCCGGAAGACGCCGTCGGGCTGTGCGGCGATCCGCAGACCGTCATCGCCGACGTGCGGCCGGCGGGTGAGTTCGCTCAGGGCCACGTCACCGGCGCCATTCACCTGCCTTGTGCGGCGTCGGGTTCGGTCGCCGACGCCGCCGCCGGGCAACTGGGCGGCCGGCGCACGTTGATTGTCTACGGCGACGACACCGCCGACGCGCAGGTGGTGGCCGACGAGATGCGCCGTCGCATCAACCGCGCCGATCTGCGCGTGCTGGTGCTGGCCGGCGGCTTTCCCGCCTGGAGCCGCGCCGGTCTGGCCTGCTCCAGCGGTCCTTGTCCGGACTGCCAGGCGCAGAAGGTTTCGTCGCCGTGAGCCGTCTGCTGCTCGCCGTGCTGCGCTTGGCGCTGGCCGCGGTGCTGATCGTCGCCGGCGTCCTGAAGCTGCGCGACCCCACCGCCTTCGCCACCGAGATCGCCAACTATCAACTGTTGCCGGCGCTGGCGCCGTATCTGGCGGCGGCGCTGCCCGCCACCGAGGTGCTGGTGGGCATGGCGCTGCTGGTCTTTCCGTCGGTCTGGCGGCGATCGGCGGCGCTGGCGGCGGCGGCGCAGTTCGCGATGTTCCTGCTCGCCGTCGGCTCGGCGTACCTGCGCGGCATCAACATCGAGTGCGGCTGCTTCGGCACCGGCGGCGGTCCCATCACCGCGCTGACCTTGCTGCGCAACTTGCTGCTGATGGCCGCTGCCCTGGCGGTGCTGCGCTGGGAACGCACGGCGCCCGCCGGCGCGCCGGCGACGTAGTGCGTACGCTGACCGCCACGCGTGTGCTGTCCAGCATCCGGCGCGGCAGCTCGTGGCCGGTGCTGGTAGAGACGGAAGCGGGACCGCGCCTGGTCAAGTTGCGTGGCGCCGCCCAGGGCACCGGACCGCTGGTCGCCGAAGTGTTAGTGGCGCTGCTGGCCGAGGCGCTGGACCTGCACGTGCCGGCGCGCACGCTGGTGCAGCTGGCCGCCGGCACGCCCAGTGACGATCGCGATCAGGAGCTGCGCCAGTTGCTGGAGGCCAGCGTCGGGGTGAACCTGGGCTTCACCATGCTGCCGCACGCCCGCGACGCCAGCCCGGCTGATCTGGCCGCCGTGTCCCCGTCGGTGGCGGCGGCGATCTTGTGGGTTGATCGCCTGGCGCTGAACCCCGATCGCACCGCCGACAATCCCAACCTGCTGCTGTCCGGCGGCGCGCTTTATCTGATCGATCAAGGCGCGGCCTTGCGCTTTCAATACGATTGGCCGTCGGTGACCGAGGACGCCGCCCGCGCCGACGGCCACTCCGGGCGGCCGCACGTCTTCGGGGCGGCGGCGCGCGCGGCGGACTGGCCGCTGTGGGACAGCCTGTTTGCCGCCCGCCTTGACCGCGACGTGCTGGAGTCGGCGGTGGCAACTGTGCCCGACGAATTTCTGCTGCCGCTGCTGTCGCCGCTCAGCGACGGCGCTGGATCGCCGGCGATCGTCGAGGCTTTGCGCCGTCGCCGCGCGGCTTACGTCGCCTTCTTGTGGAAACGCCTGCAGATGCCGCGCCGGTTCGCGGCCATCGACGATTCGGTCGGTCTGCTCTCGCGATAAAGCGGCGCCAACGACGAGGTGGTTCGATTTGGCCGGCTGCCGCCCTCGCCCAACGGTCCGGGCGGCTGACGGCTCAAGCCTGGGCGTGTTCCTTCCGTAGATAGCGACGGATGGCGCCGATCGCCCACACGGAAAGGGGAAGCCGGACGCGATGTTGATCGCGCAGCTGAGCCTTGCCACCAGCGAACGCGGTGGCGACTGGCTTTATCGCATCCACGGACCGGGCCGCGCGCTGGCCGAGACCGACGGCACTTGGATGGTCGATGCGCCGCACATCCACCGTGCCCGACGCGCGTTGTTGGAAGAGGCCGACATCCTGATCATCAACATGGTGCCGGACGTGGATCTGCGACCGGACATCGCCGCCCGCCGCTCCCGCGGTCAGCGCACGGTGTTCGAGCTGAACGACGACGTGGCCCATCTGCACCCGTCGAACCCGTACGCGCGTTTTTACGTCGACCCGTACGAGGTGACCAAGTTGAAGCAATTGCTGGGCGCCTGCGACGGCGTGCAGTTCTCCACGCCCGAACTGCAACGGATCTATGGCCGGTACGCGCGCGCGGCGGTGGTGTTCATGAACCAGATGCCGGCCCAGCGGCGCCAGCAGGCGGCCAGCAGCGGCAGCGGCGGTCCGGTGGTGATCGGCTGGGGTGGCTCGGCCGGGCACCTGCCGGATCTGGCGTGGGTGGCGCCAGCGCTCACCCGCTGGCTGCAGACGCGAGCCAACGTCGAACTGCGCGTCATGGGCGATCCCGCGCTGTTCGATCTGTTCCGCGCGGCGCCGCCGACCAAGAAGCGGCACGTCCCGATCGGCGACATCAACGCCTATTATGACTTCGTCACGGGACTCCACATCGGCATCGCGCCGTTGCTAGACAACGGATTTAATCGCTCGCGGTCGGACGTCAAGTTCCTGGAGTACGCCTTGCACGGCGCCGCGCCGGTCGTGCAAGACCTGGCCCCTTATCGCGCCACCGTTCGTCATGGCGAGACCGGCCTCTTGGTGGGCGAGCCGGAGCAACTGATCGCGGCGCTGGATCGCCTGGTCGACGAGCCGCACACGCGTACGGCGATCGCGGCGCGCGCCCAGGCGTACGTCCAGGGGGAACGTAGCGGCGGCGCCGGCGCCCTGCAACGGCTGAACTTCTATCGCGCGCTTCTGCCCGCCGGGCACGGGGCAGCCCGGACGGCGCGCGCGCGTTCGGTGTGCGAACAATTGCAGACCATCGACGGCGTCGAGGTTTGCGGACGCCACGTTTCGCTGGGGTTCGGCGGCTACGAAGAACTGGTCCGCCGCGCGCTGGCCCTGGGCGGCGCCAATCGCGGCGGCGAGGCGGTGCAGCTGCTGGAGCAAGCGGCGGCCTTGCAGACCGACGCTTATCAACCGCTGGCTTTCGGCGCGGTCTTCGCCCAGCCCGCCGAGCGAGAACACTATCTGCAGCGAGCCCTGGCGCGCGAGCCTCGCAGCCTGTCTTGCTGGATCGAGCTTGGCGATCAGCTGAACGATGCCGGTGCCTTCGCCGGCGCCTTGCGGGCGTACGCCGGCGCCGCGGAGATCGAGCCCACCTTCGATCAAGCGTACGCCAAGACGTCGCTGCTGATGGGCAAGCTGGGCCGCCATCAGGAAGCGCACGAGTTCGGGGCCATCGCGCAAGCCATTCAGAAGCCATTCCTGAACGACGCGCCCAGCGAGCCCTGATCGCCTGCCGTTCAAGCTCCGCCGCGCTAGGATTACTGCCGCATGTGCGCGCGCACCACGCTGACCAACGAAGGCCTGGCCGAGATCGCCGAGGCGCTGGACGCCGAGTACGCCTTCGCCGATGCCGCTTTGTACAAACGGCGTTTCAACGTGGCGCCCACCGATCTGACCTGGATCGTGCGCTTCGGCGCCGATCGGCGCGTGCTGCTGCCGGCGGTCTGGGGCTATCAGACGGCGCGTGGCCGACCGCTGATCAACGTGCGCAGCGAGCAGGTCGGCTCGGGCGCTGGGTTTCGCGACGCCTTCGCCGGCCGTCGCTGCGCGATGGTCACCGACGGCTTTTACGAGTGGCCCGGACAAGGCCAGGCGCCGTTTTGGTTTCATCGACCCGAAGGCGGCCTGCTGTTGCTGGGCGGTTTGTTTCAAGCCGCCAGCGCCAGCGCCGTCAACAGCGGGGGCGATGGCCACCCGCGCTTCACCGTGCTGACCACTCGGCCGAACAAACTGGTGAGCGCGGTCCACGACCGCATGCCCGTGATCGTCTCGCCGCAGGCGCTGGACGACTGGCTGACGGCCGAACCGACGCAGGCCGCAGAGCTGCTGGTCCCGGCCGCCGAGGATGTGCTGGCCGCGATGCCGGTGTCAAAGCGCGTGAACAGCGTCCGCCACGACGATCCCGCCTGCATCGCCGAGAGCGCGCATCCGCCTTCGCCCACGCAGGGCTCGCTTTTCTAGAAGTGTTTTTGTGACGGGCGCCGGCGCGCGCCACAAGATCCCCTCAGCCGGAGGCCCCTCGCCCGGCGACGCGCACGATGAACCAGACCATCGCGACGGCGGCGACGACGACGCAAACCGCGCGGCGCACGCGGGCGTAGAGCGCCTCGTGCGCCCGCAGGCGCAGCACCAGCGGGAATAGCGGAAGGACGATCAGCAACTGGCCCAGCTCGACGCCGATGTTGAAACCGAACAGCGCCCGCAAGAGCGCGCCGCCGGAAAGGCCGATGGTGCGCAGCGCGCTGCTCAAACCAAAGCCGTGAATCAACCCGAACCCGAACGTCACCCACGCCCGCGCCGAGCCGCGCGGCCGGGCCAGCGCATCGGCGGCGACCGCCAGCACCGTCAACGCGATGGCCGGCTCGATGATTCGCGACGGCAGCACCACCCAGCCGAGAGCGCCCACGGCCAGCGTCAGGCTATGGGCCAGCGTGAACGACGTGACGATGACGGCCAGCCGCCGCCACGACGCCACCACCAGCATCAGCGTGACGATGAACAGGACGTGGTCGTAGCCGGTGAAGATGTGCAGGATGCCCTGGCCGATGAAGTACAGCACCGATTCCAGCCGACCGGCGGACACGTGGGGCGCCATCAGCGCGTCGCCTCCCAGCTCGGCGCGCGCCAGATCATCGTAGCGGCGTTCGCGATCCGGCACGCCCACGAAGGAGAACTTGCCGCGCCGGCGCGGCGCCACCGCCGAATCGCCGCCCGCAGCGGCCAACGCCGGCAGCGAGAGATGCGCCTCAACGTCGTCGTTGGCGAACGTGCTGCGAGCCTGCGCGCCGTCGTAGAGGAGATCGCCCACCAGCTCGTGCGCGGTGGGCATGTCGTGGGTGACCGTTGATCGAATGGTGAGCTGGTTCAGAACGCCAGGACAGACAAAGCTGGTCACCGCCACCACGCGCTTGGTAGGTTCGTCCCAGAAGAAACGGCCCAGTTCGGGTGGGTGCGCGCACGGAGCGCCGTCGTTGCTGACGCTGAAGCGCGCAAACAAGAACTGCGAGAAGAATGCCCGGTGCTGGCTTACGGTGGCCACGTCGACAGGCGCGTGCGTGACGTCGCGCTGGATAAGCTGCAAAACCGACGGGCGATCCAGGGCGAAGACGAAGGCGATCCGCCGCCCGCTGACCGTCGCCTCGTACTTGCTGTAGACGGCGAAGGTAGGCGCGTGCGCCGCTGCATGCGGCGCAAACGCCATCACGATCGCTGCGGCCAAGGCGGCGACGAACGCCGCCCTGGCCCTTTGACGTCGCTCGACGACGACGGCGTTGCTTACTGCGTGCACAGCGCGGCGGTGTCGGCGCCGTGCAAGGTGATCTGCTCGATGTGCGTGGTGAAGGCCTTGGCGCCGGTGACGGGCGTGGCAGCCGACTCGAAGGAGATGCCGGTGACCTTGTTCATGTAGTCACCGGTGACCAACCCGGCCGCCGTCACCTGCGCGGCGGTCGCTTCCGGACCCGGCGTGAAGTCCTTGATGCGCAGGCGCGCCGTGCGATCGCCGCCCACCCCGGCCAACAACACCGTGGTCGACAGCGTTCCGTCGCTGGTCAGCAAACGCACGCGGAAAGGAACGTCGGTCGAATATTTGATGTCGATGTGTGACAGACCCTTCAGCGACCCACCGTTCACCCCGGCGACCACCGAGACCGGCGCGGCGGCTGCCGTCGCGACGGTGAAGGTGATGTCGGCGCTGTTGCCGCCCTTGACGGCGATGGTGGCACCGTGTCCGGTCCAGGTCAGGCGCGAGAAGAGGCCGTTCGAATCCGGCGTGGCCACCGCGTCGGCCGCCACGGCCTTGCCGGTCTTGTCGAACGGCGCCTTCATGTACGCCGCCAGCTGGGCTTCGGACAGGAAGAAGGTGTCTTGCTTCAGCGTGGCGTCGCTCTTGATCCAGCTGATGAAGTCGCGCACCGCCTGCTGCCGCGCCGAGAACGTGCTGAACTTCGTCACGTCACGGAAACCGTAGTTGTTACCCTGCACGGCCAGCGTGTAGCTGTCGTACGGCTCGGTGTATTCGACCGGGTGCGCGCCGTAAGTCAGCGGCGCCCGGTTGCCGTAGTAACGCAAAAGGAACGAGTGCTTCATGATCTCCAGCCACTGCGCCGGCGTCATGCGCGAGTAGATGAACGTGTTGAAGTCAAAGCCGGTGATCTCGTTGACCACGTCACCGGCCTGCAACTCGCCCGCTGCCAGGTAGCAGTGCATGCGCTGATCCGCCGCGACGTAATCGGGGAAGATGCAGTTCTTCGGATTGTCCGAGGCCAGCATGGTGTCGGCGATGGTCTTGCCCAGGTTGTTCTTGTTGGGAACATAGACCTGATAGACCGGCAGCTCCCAGACTCCCGTCGGGAAGTTGGTCACGTAGCTCTTGTCGTTTTGCTGCTGCTGGTTCCAGATGCCGGGTGATCCGTTGTCCAGGGTGTAAGGCCAGGGAATCCAGTTGAAGCCCTTCATGGTGTCGGTATCGATGGCCACCGCCGCGTCGACGTGGGTCTCGGGCAGGATCTCTTCCAGGTTCTCGTCGTACTGATAGCCGACCGCCTTGATGGCGTTCAAACCCTGGTCGTTGATTTCCAGGCGCGGGGCGCGGAAGCCGTTGATGGGCAGCACGCCGCCCGTGCCATAGAGAACCTTCAATTCGGCGTCGTTGGCCTTCATGACGCCCGTCCACGTCGCCAGGTCCATCGAGATGCCGGGGCCCATGCCGTCGTCGGTGAACTTCCAGCCGAAGTTCATGGTGTCGCGCCACGCGGCGGGGATGCCGCTCCAACCGGGAGCGACCTCGAGGTTCTCGAGGTGATCGATTGTGTGGTTGCCGATGTCGAAGGTGGACGCGCCGACCATCGGACGGGCGAACGACAGCGTGCCGTCACCGCAGGTGTAGACACCGGCGGCGGGCGCGCCGCCTTCGCCGTAACACGAGTTGGGGTTGAGGTTGCAGCGCGCGGGCTTGCCGTCTGGGTTGGTCACGCCGGTAAATAAGCTGCTGACGAAGGTGATGCCGGCCTGGCTTTCAATGTCGTCCCAGCCGAACACGACGATCTGCGGAGCGGTCGCCGCCGTCAGGTTTCCGGGGGGCGAAGGCGAGGCGATCAAATTGTTGGAAAAATCCAAGGCCGTCGCGGCAGCTTCGTTCACCGCGCCCATGCACTTGGCCGCCGGCGGCGGATTGATGACCACCATTCCGCCGGTGCCGTTGCCCGACCCGCCGCCGCCATTGTTTCCGTTGCCACCGGTGCCGGTGTTGCCATTGCCCCCCGACCCGTTTCCCCCGCCATCCGGGTTATTGCCGTTGCCCCCCGACCCGCCACCGTTGCTACCACCGCTGCCGGTCGACTGCTTGCCTGGGCCACTGCCGCCGCAGGACGGCAGCGCCAGGCTGGCGAGACCAAGAAGACCGAGCGTGGTGACCAGATAAGAGCCTCTAATTGCACGGACCATGGGGGACCCCCTTTTTACGAATGGGCGCTACTACCTTGTCCAGCCGGGGGACAATTTTCGCGGCGAAAACAACCAATATCACGTTCATTTTCGGTCAACCGGATGCGTCGCGCGGGGCGCGCGAAGGAACCACTCCGCCGTCAACAAACGCCGCGAAGCGGCCAAGCCGTCGGGGAAAATCGCTGCATAACGCGTTTAAGAAGCACAAGAGATCTGGAAAAGATAGGGCAATGCGCAGTACAGTACCGGCACTGTCAGCCTGTCGTCTGCTTGTAATCGGGTTCACATTGCTAGCACGTTGACTTGGGCGGGGGGAAAACGGAATGAGTCGCTCGCTTTTCATGGGATCTCGATCGGGGGCGTGGTGGTGGCCGGTGGTGGCGGTGGCGCCCATCGCGATCCTGCTGATGACGAACGGCTGTCAGCAAGACGAAGGCGTGACCCCGATGCTCGGTTCGGGAGGTGCCAGCGGCCAGGGCGGCAACATCACTGGCGTCGGCATCAGCACCGGCGGCGACAGCGGCACGATCTCGCCGAATGACGGCGGCATGGATGGCGCACCCAGCGACCTGCCGGCCCCGATCACCGACGCGGCGCCGGTCGAGACAGCACCGGATGCCCCGGCGATGGACACCATGTCCGTGCCGCCAACCGACTCCGGTTCGGATGTGGCCACCGTTCCGAACTATGCCGGCCTTCCCTGGAACAACATGGCCCAGGTCATTCCCGGGATGATCCAGGCGTCATTTTACGATCAGGGCGGCGAAAGCGTCGCCTACCACGACGGCGATCCAAACAACAAAGGAGCTGATCAGGCCCGCACCAGCGATCCCACCCTACCGGAAGCCACCTTCCGTGCAACCGAAGGGGTCGATCTGCGCTCTATCCGCGCCGGCATGGACAAATACGTCACGGGCGAGAACCTGCAACCGGGCCAACTCTATGTCGGCTGGACACAGCCCGGCGAATGGGTGAACTACACGGTCAACGTCGCCCAGACCGGCCACTACACCATCTCGGCGCTGGTCGCCACGTTGGACGACGGCACGCGCGTCACTTTCACCCTTGAGGACGGCACCTCGACCGGGCCGCGCGCGCTGCCCTGGACCCACTCTTACACCGCCTGGCGGTTCGCCGACAACATTGCCAGCTTGGATTTGACCGCCGGTCAGCACGTGCTGCAGGTCCGGTTCGAGACCGCCGCCGTCAACCTCGAGTACCTGTCCTTCATAGCCAATTAGCCGCGCCCGCGGTTTTCGCCTGGCCGGCGGCCACGCGCTGCGCTAGACAACCGGCATGCAAGTTATCGTCGGCGCGCCTTTCGGCCGTGGCCGATTTTTTCGGTGGTCGCCGCCGCTGGCCGTGGCGGCAGCGATGTCCATGCTCTTGGCGTGCAGCCACAACAGCGCCGCGACCACCAGCGAGGATGGTAACGTGAAGAAGGCCAATGGTGATCTCCTGGCGGTGGGCACGCCCGCCCCTGATTTTTCCACCACCGCCCATGACGGTCAGCCGGTGCAGCTATCGCGGCTGAAAGACCGTTACGTCGTCTTGTATTTCTACCCGCGCGACAACACGCCTGGCTGTACCAAAGAGGCCTGCGATTTTCGCGACGCGTGGGATCGTCTGCAGCAAGCGGGCGTCGCCGTCTTCGGCGTTTCCACCCAGGACGCCACGTCCCACCAGGCCTTCGCCCAGAAATACAACCTACCCTTCCCGCTGTTGCCGGACAAAGGCGGCGAGATCGCCGCCAAGTATCACGTGCCGGTTTTCCTGGGCCTCACCAAGCGCGTGACATACCTGATCGGCAAGGACGGCCGAATCGCCTACGTATGGCCCTCGGTAAAGCCCGTCGGCCATGCCGCCGACATTCTGGCGCACATTCCGCAAGGCTGACGCTCGGCGCGCCGAGACATGCGCGAGGCGAGGCGCTACCCGAACAGTCCCGGCAGGGCGCCCTTGCTGAAGGCGGTGTCACCGAAGGTCGTCATCGGCATGCCCATCGCGTTGGCGATCGCCACCCAGACGTCGTTCATGTAACGCATACCGAATTGCAGGTGCTGGCCGGTCTGCAGCTTCAGGTTTTTCCCGCCGAACATCAGCACCGGCATGTTCTCGATTGAATGGTCCCAGCCGTAGCAGCACTCGTTGAAGTACACGACGATGGTGTTATCCAGCAGCGTTCCGGCTCCGTCCGGCGTGGCCTTCATCTTGGACAGGAAGTCGGCCATCATCTGTGAATAGAACGTGTCGATGGCGGCATGTTCGTTGGTGGCGCCCATATTGTGTGAGATGTCGTGGTGGCCCGCGCCGTCGGTGAAGTTGGGAAGGATCTTGGAAAAGCGCAAAGCCGAGTTGCCGTGCGCGAACGAGAACGTCGCCACCCGGGCCAGGTCGCACTGGAACGCCGACAGGATGATGCCCAGTTGGTTCTGCGCCAGCGTCTTGTGCTGCGCTTCGTCCTGGGTGGTGTCGCCGGTCGGACCGGGCAAGGCCGCGTCGACCGGCGGCGTGCAGGCCGCGCCGACAGGCATCGTCGGGTTGCTGGTCGCCAGAAGACGGGCTTGCAGCTTCGAGATGCCGTCCAGGTGCGCGTCCAGCTTTGTCATCTCCGTCTTCGGCACCAACCCGCGCAAACGGGTCAGGTCCTTGTTCACGAAGTTGAGGACGCTGGTGTTCTGCGAGCGCATCCGCGCCAGATCTTGTGGCGAAGCGTTGGCCATCGCGCCGCCGAAGACGTTCGAGAACATCACCGAATCGCGGCTCTCCGGGAACATCGCCCCGGCCGTGCCGTAAGACATGACCTTGAAGTTCGGCAGCCCGATGCTCGAAGGGGCATATGCCGTCGACTGGATGCCGGAAGACATCGCCACGTTTTGAAGACCCAGCGACGCCTGCTGCAGGAAGAACTGATCCACCGACGGACCGGCGGCCATCTGGTTCTTGGCGTTGGCGTCGCCGCCCGAACTGGTCCCGGGAATTTCGATCGGGCGCTTGCCCGACATCATGGTGATCATCCCCGCCCCGTGCTGGTCGCCGGCCCAGCTATGGTCGCGCGGACAATAGATGCCGTTCAGGATCACCATCTGATCTTGCAGCGACGCAAGCGGCTGCAAGATCGGCGGCAGCGTGAACGTCGTGGCGTTGCCTCCCTGCGGGAAGAAGGCGGTCGGGAACGTGCCGCACGGTCGGTGCACGATGAGAAGACGGGTGGGCGATGCGTTCGCGGCCGACGCGAAGAGCGGGCGCAGCAGTGATCCAGCGGCGGTGGTGCCGACGCCGGCCAGGAACGATCGCCGCGGAACATATCGAAACAGATCGCTCTTCATTTTCGTCTCGCCTTTGCTTTTCATGGCAGATCCCGGGTCAGGAAGCCGGGAGAGGTGAAGACAGCGCGGTAGTAGTCGGTGAACGACCCGGTCGAGGCCAGCTTGTCTTTCACCTTCTGCAGATCGCACGAGTTGTCAGTCAGCAGATCGTCACGGCCGATGGTGGGCTTGGAGAGATTCTTCACCGCGCAGTCAGAGACCCGCCGGCCCATCTTCAGCTTCGTCACCAGATCGGGCAGCCCGGAGATCGGCCCGTCGAGATCCGCTCCGAGGTGAGCCAACGTCGCCGACGCATCGACAGCCTGGCCGCTGCCGTCCTTGGGCGCATAGCGTCCGATGGGATCATATTGCTCGGTCGACAGGCCCAGGGGATCGAACAGACCGTGGCAGGCGCCGCAGCCTTCCTTGGCGGTGGCGCGCAGCGTCGCCTTCTCGCGCTCGGTGGCCATGGGTGGGAACGTCGAGGCCACCGCGGCCGCGTTGGCTGGCGGCGACCCGATCGAGATCCCACACACGAGAGCGTTGTAGATGAACAACCCGCGGTGAATGACGTCCCCCCGCATGGGATCGCCGCCCGAATCGGGCTGCGTCCAGGCCGCCAGAATTCCCGGCTGGGTGATGATGCCCGCGGCGTGATCGCTTCCGGCGTGGACGGCCGTGAGATCGGTGCCGGTGGCGCCCGAGATACCGTAAAGCTTTCCGACGCCCGCGTTGGCGTACAGCTTGTCCGATGTCAGCAGGTCAGCGACCGTGCCGTGCGCCATGAGATCGCTCACGAACAGCTCGCCGCTTTTGTAAAGATCCTGGGTCATGGTGGCGTCGAAGTCGGGGAACGCCGTGGCGCTCTTCGGCACCATCGAGCGAATTTTTTCCACGCCCAGCCAATAGCCGGCCTTTTGTCCCAGATTGGCCTGCACCTCTGGCTCGGCCAGCAGCCGATCGACTTCAGCGGCCAGCACCGCCGGCTTGAGCAGCGCGCCGGAGTCGGCCTTCGCCCATAACTGATCGTCCGGTACCGAATCCAGCAGCGCGAACGAAACCGCCGTGGCCAGTTCGTGCGCGGTCAGGGTCGTCTTCTTGCCGGACGTGGTGGTCCCAAGCTCGCTGCGATACAAGAACGACGGCGTCTGCAGCGTCGCCTCGATGATCAAGCGAATGCCGGCGGCGGCGCTCTCCGTCATCAGACCGGTGTGGTAAACGCCGAGCAGATCCGAAACCTCCGCGTCGGTCACCGGGCGCCCGAAGGCGCGGGCCACGCGGTTGCGGATGAAGTGTTCGACCTCGGCGTCGGGCGGGGCGGTGGTGCCGGCGGGCAAGAAGACATTCAGGTTGGCGTAAACCGCCGCCGCGGCCGCGGTGTGCGCCGCCGTTGCGTAGGCGTTCACCGTGTTCGCCTGCACCGTCAACTCAGGCGACTCGGCCGTGGCGGTGAAATCGGCGGGCGCGGAGTCGGACTGGGTGATCGCCGACGGAACGCGCACGCCGAAGACCTGCGCTACGACGTTGACGTATTGCTGATCGGTGAGCCGCCAGAGACGCGCTGGCGCCAGCGACGCGTCTGGTGTGCAGGCCGTCGGCTGCGTCGTCACCTGCCCGCCCGTGCCCGACGGCATCGTCACGCCGCCCTTGTCGCCGGGAGGGTTTGAGCTGTCGGCGATCGCGCCCGAACAACCGCTCACCGCGGACGCGGCCACCAGAGCCAATGCCAACCAGCCTAGGAAATTTTTTACCATGGGGCCCTCTTTCCTTCGTCGCGACGAAGAGACATCGCCGGTCGCATCAGAAAAACGTCACGCAGTTGCCGTCGACAAAGATCGGGTGATAAGTCACATCGGTCTTTGCGGCATGGTCACCGACTGTCCAGTTCAGGGCCGGATCGCTGCCCGACCGGGTATAGGTCATGGTTCCAGTCTGCTGGGCGTTGCAGACCACCGGACCGGTGATTCCGCTACCGCGCCCGCTGTCCCAGATTCCGCCCTGAGTCGATGCGTTGTCGCAGGAATACCCGCCGTGGATCTCGACCGTGATCGGGTTGCAGCCTTTGTGCGTGGCCACCATGGTCACGTCGGCGCCTTTTGGTGTGAAAGACAGGGTGATGTTCAAGGCCGGGAACATCTTCACCGCGGCCATTCCCCCGGCGGTGGATCCGTCGGTCGTGGCGCCGGTATCGCTGGGCGCCGACGCATCCATCGGCACCACCGCCGGCGCGGCGTCGGCAAATAGTTCGCCGTTATCGAAACCGTTGCCCGAAGTCGGCGCGCCGCCCGTGCCGTCATCGCCGCCGGTCGCCATGTCGCCGCCAGAACCAGAAGATCCGGTGATCGGATTGCCACCCGTCCCGGTCGAAACCGAAGCGCCGCCCGCGCCGCCGTCGTTGCCGCCGCTACTGGACTGTGAATTTCCGGAGCAGCCGGCGCCCAGGGTCGCCAGGGCAATCGCCGCCAGAACTGCCGGGACTTGCCGAGTCATTGACACCTCACTCTTCAAGACGCCGCACGACGCGGTGCCAGGCAGGGAGTTTTCGAACCAACAGTAACCTGGTAAATCGGTCCAGCCAATATCCACTCGCTTTTCGCGACCGCCCGATTTATACAAGATCTGTTATCGGTAACATTGGGATCTGTCAAGATGCCGCGCGATGGAATTGACGGTCTTGGGGAGATCGGGATAGTTGGCGTCATTGGTTGGAAGGACTCTGCCGTTCATGAACGCCACCGTCCGTGACGTGGCCAAACACGCCGGCGTCTCCGCGATGACCGTTTCCCGGGTGATCAACGGCGCCGTCGGAGTGCGCCCGGAGACCCGCCGCCGGGTCGAACGAGCGGTCAGCGAGCTGGACTTTGTCCCCAACGGCGTGGCCCGCGGCTTGACGTCAAAGCGCACCGGCGCGCTGGGACTGATCGTCCCCGATATCGTCAACCCATTCTTCGCCATCGTCGTGCGCGGCGCCGAGACCGTCGCCCGCCGCGCCGGCTATCGCCTGCTTCTGTGCAACAGCGAAGGCGATCTGGGCCTAGAACGGCAATATGTCGAGGATCTGATCTCGCACCGCGCGGAGGGCCTGATCATCGCGCCGGTGGGCGATCGCTCGAAGGCCAACCTGTTGCCGGTGGTGCGGCGAAAATTTCCTTTCGTGCTGGTCGATCGCTCGGTGGCCGGCCTGCCCTGCGACGTCGTGCAAGCGGATAGCGTCTCGGGCGCCCGCACGATGATTGCCCATCTGATCGCCATCGGCCACCGTCGCATCGGCGTCATCGTCGAGCCCGACAACGTCTCGACAGCCCGCGAACGTTTGCAAGGCTATGCCGACGCGATGACGGCAGCAGGACTGAAAATGACTCCCGAGCTGGTCATTCGCACCGCCGCCGATCGCGCCGGCGGTTACGGAGCCATGCAACAGTTCCTGGGGTTCGATTCCCGCCCCACCGCGGTGTTCGCCGTGAACAACATGACCGCCCTTGGCGCCATGCAGGCGGTCCGCGAGCGCGGGCTGGCGGTACCCAAGGACATCGCCCTCGTCTGCTTCGACGATGTGGAACATCTCGCCGTGCTGTCGCCGTTCCTGACCGTCATCAATCAACCCACGGAAATGTTCGGCACCTTGGCGGCTGAGATCCTGCTCCATCGCATCACCGGCGACCCTGTTGGTCCGCGTCGCCACGTGGTCCTGCAGTCCGAGTTGATTGTGCGCGAATCGTGCGGCGCCAAGGCAGGCATTCCGCCCGCCAAGGACACAGACCCAACGTAAAACCCCAGACCCAAGGTCCCATGACAAAAGCATTCGCTTCCGATCGATACGACAAGATGCAATACCGACGTTGCGGCCGCAGCGGCCTTCATTTGCCCGCGGTCTCGCTGGGCGCGTGGGAAACCTATGGCGGCACGCACGACGGTGACGTCGCGCAGGCCTGCATGTTCCGCGCGTTCGATCTCGGCATCACCCACTTTGACCTGGCCAACAACTACGGCACGCCGCCTGGCAACGCCGAGGTGGTGTGCGGCCGAATCTTGAAAGACATGCCACGCGACGAGCTGATCATCTCCAGCAAGGCTGGCTATCGCATGTGGCCGGGCCCATACGGCGAGTGGGGCTCGCGCAAGTACCTCATCGCCAGCTGTGATCAGTCGCTCAAGCGCACCGGTCTCGAATACTTCGACATTTTCTACTCGCACCGTCCCGATCCGAACACCCCGTTCGAGGAAACCTTGGGCGCGCTGGACACGCTGGTCAAGCAAGGCAAGGCACTTTACGTCGGCGTGTCCAGTTACAGCGGTGTGCAGCTGGAAGCCGCGCAGGAGATCACCCGGCGCGAGAGCTTCGCCCCCATCACCATTCACCAGCCGTACTACAACATGCTGGGGCGAACCATCGAGGCCGATCTGCTGCCCCACACCGACCGCGCCAGCATCGGGGTGATCGCGTTCTGTCCGCTGGCGTCGGGATTGCTGTCGGGTACGAAATACCAGGACGGCGTGGTCCCGCCGGACACGCGCCCGGCGCGCGAGTGGGCGTCGTCGTGGGTCGCCTCGAAGTCGAAAGACGAAAAGAAACGGATCCTGAGTGGCCTCAACGCTTTGGCCCACGATCGCGGCCAGACGCTGGCGCAAATGGCGGTGGCCTGGGTGCTGCGGCACAAGGGCATGGTGTCGGCGGTGATGGGCGCATCGCGCGTCGAGCAGGTGGAACAGAACGTCGCCTCGCTGGCCAAGCTTGATTTCAGCCACGACGAGCTGGCGCGCATCGACGCGCTGACCGCCTAGGATTTTCCGCGTCGGCGCGCGAAAAGCTTTTCGCTTGCTCGCGCGTCGACACCGATGTTAACGGTATCATCGCCTCGCCCCCCTGACATTTCGCCCGTGTTTTGCCTAGGCGCGTTCAATCCTTCGGCGCCGATGCCAGTCAGAGTGGGCTTGGTCGTCAATTCCCAGAAGATTCGAACGGCCACGCGAAAGGACCATCATGAGATCGCATCAGACTGACCGGCAGTCTCGCAAGACGCTCTTGGCTTCGTTGGCCGCCACGGTGATCGCCGCAAGCGCCTTCACTGGTGTTTTTGCGCCGGCGCCGGCGCACGCCGCTTGCACGCCGGGAAAGACCGGACGGATCGCCTTCCTGCTCAAGCAGCAGACCGCTTTCCGTTACCTGCACGCCGACGTGCCGTTCTTCCAGAAGACTGTCGAGGCGGCCGGGTACAAGGTTGTCTTTCAATCGGCGGAGAACGATCCCAACACCCAGGTTTCGCAGGCCGAGAACGTCATCACCCGCGGCGTGGACGCCATCGTCATTCAGCCGGTCGACTTCAACGTCGCCGGGACCATCGTCAAGATGGCCACCAAGGCGAACATTCCGGTGGCGTCGTACGACGACGTGATCCTGAACGTCAAGCACGCCGCCTTCATCGGCCGCGATCCGAAAGAAGGTGGCATCGCCGCCGCCAAGGCCGTGGTCCAGGCCGTGCCCAAGGGCAATTACGCCCTGATCGGCGGCGACCCGGGCCAGACCGGATCGACCAAGATGCAGGAGGGCTATCGCGAGGTGCTGGCCCCGCTGGTGAAGAAGGGAGACGTCAAGATCGTCCTCGATCAATTCACGCCGAAATGGAAGACCGAGCCGGCCCAGGCGCACGCCGAAAACGCCTTGACCAAGAACGGCAACAAGGTGAATGCCTTCCTGGTTTCGTACGACGGCATGTCGCTCGGCGTCCTGCAGGCGGTGCACGGCGCCGGCCTGAAGGCGGGATCGATCGCCATCACCGGCCAGGACATGGAGCTGTCGGCGGCGCAGGCCATCGTTGAAGGCAAGATGTTCGGCACCCTATGGCCGGCGCCCGACGAGATGGCCGTTCGCGCCGGCAAAGTGGCCGTGGCGATGGCCAAGTGTGAAGAGATCAAAGCCGACGACGTGGTGAACAACGGCGCCGGCAAGATCCCGTGGGCCAAGACGCCGATCTATCTGGTGACGGCCAAAGACATGCCCAAGTTCGTTTGCGAGCACCAATTCTGGTTGAAACCGGACGACGTCTACAAGAACGTCCCGGCCAAAAAGCCGACCTGCAAGTGACCGCGACGCCCCTGCTGAAAGCCCGGGGGATCGTCAAACGGTTCCCTGGCGTGGTCGCCGTCGACCATCTGGATTTGACTGTCAACGAAGGCGAAGTGATGGCCTTGCTGGGCGCCAACGGCGCCGGCAAATCGACGGTCATCCAAATCCTGGCCGGCGTGCACCCCTACGGCAGCTACGAAGGCGACATCTCGATGCAAGACCGCGCCTTCCGGGCGTCCAGCGTCTCGCAAGCGCAGGCGCTGGGCGTGGCCCTGGTGCCGCAAGAGGTGAACGTCGTTCCGGAGCTGACCGTCGCCGAGAACATGTTCTTGAACAGCGAGCCCACCCGTTACGGTTTCATCGATCAAGCGGCGCGCCAAGCCGAGGCGCGCCGCACCCTGGACGAGTTCGACGTGGACGTCGATCCGCAGGCCACCATGGGCACGCTGGATCTGGCCACGCAGCAACTGGTGCACATCGCTCGCGCGCTGTCGAAGAAGGCGCGCTTGTTGATTCTCGACGAGCCCACGGCCGCGTTGACCGACAACGAAGCGCAGCGGTTGTTCGAGCGCATGCGGGCGCTGCGGGCGCGCGGCGTGGCCTGCATCTTCGTCTCGCACCGGCTGGCCGAGGTCTTCGCCATCGCCGATCGCATCGTGGTCATGCGCGACGGCAAAGCGGCCGGCGAATACCCGGCCCGCGCCGACGCCAAGGATCAGGTGGTGCGCGCGATGCTGGGCGGATCCATCGCGGCCGAGCACGTCCGCCCCGACCACCTGGCCGGCGCCGATATCGCTCTGGGGGTCCGTGACCTGGTGGTGCGCGATCCCGACGAACGACGACGCCCGCCGGTCACCGGCGTGTCGCTGAGCGTGGCCAAGGGTGAAATCCTGGGCTTGTTTGGCTTACTGGGCGCCGGCTGCGGCGAGATCGCGCAGGCCATCTTCGGGGCCTGGCCGGGCGCGGTCGAGGGACGCGTCTCCGTCGACGGGTGCGAGGTCTCGATCAGCAACCCGGCCGAGGCCATCGCCTTTGGCATTGGCCTGGTGGCGCAGGATCGCCGCGAGAGCCTGGTGCACGAACACACCATCGCCGAGAACATCGTGCTGGCCTGTCTCGGCTCGGTCACGCGGCGCGGGTTTCTGGACGTGCCGAAGATGCGCCGCCTGGCCACCGACTTCATGAAACGGCTGGCCATCCGCGCGCCCGGCATCGACACGCCGGTGGGCACGCTGAGCGGCGGCAACCAGCAGAAGGTGCAGGTGGCGCGCTGGCTGGCCACCGGCGCCCGCATCCTGTTGCTGGTTGATCCCACGCGCGGCATCGACGTCGGCGCCCGCCACGAGATCAACCAGCTATGGCGAACATTGTCTGACGAGGGGTGCGCCTTGCTCTTGATCTCATCGGAAGCGGAAGAGTTGGTCGACGTCTGTCACCGCGTGACGGTGCTGCGCAACGGCGCCGCCGTCGGCGATCTGGCCGGTGCCGACATCACTGAAGAGCGCTTGCTGCGCCTGGCGGCGGGGGTCTGAACGTGCTGGGACGACTGGGCCGTCTGTTTAATCGCGACGCTTTCCGTGATTCCACACTGCTGCTGGTGGTGGCGGGGATCTGGATCTTCTTTCAGTTCACCACCGAGGGAACTTTCCTCACCCAGCGCAACCTGGTGCTGCTGGCCTTGCAGACATCGATCGTCAGCCTGGCGGCCATCAGCGCGGTGATGTTGATCGTGACCCGCAATTTCGATCTGTCGGTGGGCTCGGCGGTGGCGCTGGTGGGCGTGGTGGTGGCGGTCTTGACCGTCAACCACGACATGAACCCATTGCTGGCACTGCCGATCGCGCTCCTGGCCGGCGTGGCCATGGGCGCCTGGCAAGGGCTGTGGGTCACGCGCATGGGCGTGTCGTCGTTCATCGTCACGCTGGCCGGCATGTTGTACTTCAGGGGCGCGTCGATGATCGCCACCAATGGCGCGACCATCGCCCCGCTGCCGGATGCTCTGGCCGATCTGGCCACCGGCTTTCTGGCGCCCGGCCCGTCCATTGCGTTGATCGTCGTCGGGATCGGCGCGCTGGCGGGATTTCAACTGCTGGGCGCGCGGCGGGCACAGCAGCTGGGGTTGATGGACGCCGTCGGCGCGCACCTGGTTCGCCGGCTGGCGCCGTTCGTCGTCGGTGGGCTGGCGTTTGGTTGGGTGGCCACCCGGCAGGGCATTCCGTATCTGGTGCTGCTGGTGGCGGCGGCGGCGGTGGGCGCCGAGGTGGTGATGCGACGGACGCGCTTCGGCTTGCAGCTTTACGCCATCGGCGGCAACCCGGAGGCGGCGCGGCTGTCAGGCATCCGCGTCAACCGGGTCATCTTTGCCAATTTCTTGATCGCCGGGCTCGCCTACGGCGTCACGGGCGTGGCCCTGACCGCACGCGTGGGCGGTGCCGTCGCGGGCAGCGCGGGTTTGTTCCTGGAGCTGGACGCCATCTCGGCGGCGATCATCGGCGGCACGTCGCTGACCGGCGGCCGCGGACGCGTCTTCGGCGCGTTGGTCGGCGCGTTGTTGATGGGCAGCCTGAACAACGGCATGAGCCTGATGAACGTCCCGACCTTCTATCAAGAGACGGCGCGCGGTGTGGTGCTGCTTTTTGCCGTCGCGGCCGATCAATATCGCCGTACGCGCAAATCGACGGGCCGAAAGACGACCTGAACCGCTGCCAGGCCTTCGGCATCGACGGCAGTGACAACGGTAGCCGCACCGGACCTGGGTTTACGATCCGATGGGCAACTGTCTTACAGCGGTCGGCGCCGACGTGGGTCGATTCGACCGACCTGACGCTGACCCGCAAATAGAAAATGGGCGGAGCCACTGTGGCCCCGCCCACTTTCAAAATGGCGGCACGCTGGCGCCTCGCTAGCCGTTGCCGCCGATGTTGCGCGACTGGCCGATGCTGCGAAAGACCATCGGCGGCTGATTGGACTGTGCCGGCGGCTGAGGACGTTGCTCCCCTTCGCCGGTGTCCAGTACGGCCGAATCGCTGGGGTCGACCACCGGATCGGGCGTTTGCACGGGACCGACGTTCTGGGCGAACTCGCGCTCGACTCGGCGCAGATGGCGCTGCATGGCCCGTCGCGCGCTCGCCGCTGAATGCTCGCGCAGAGCGCCCACGATCTCGCGGTGGTCGGTGATCACGGCCGTGCGCAGGGCCGGGGTCTGAAAATGGCGTTCCAACTTGCGCCACATCTGGCCCCGCCGCATGTCCCAGTACATGCGCACGGTCTGCACCAGGGCACCGTTGTGCGTGGCCTCGGCGATGCCGACGTGGAACTTGCGGTCGAGTTCGTCGTAGTCCTGCGAACCGGGTGCGCTTCGCTCCATGGCGTCGACGGTCTTCTCCAGCTCGTTCAGCGACGCGTCTTCGATGCACTCGGCGGCTTCGGCGGCCACTTCGGATTCGACCACCCGTCGCGCCTTCAGCAGTTCGAACGGCCCCGGCCCGACGTCACCCGCCTCGAACAGGGACTGGCCCGCGCTGGGAACGCGCGACACATAGATCCCCGAGCCGATCCGAACCTCGACCAGGCCCGCCAGCTCGAGGGCGATGATCGCCTCGCGCACAGACGTCCGTGACACTTTCAGTTGGGCGGCCATGTCGCGTTCCGGCGGAAGACGCGAACCCAGCGGATATTGCCCCGATGCAAGCAAATCGCGGATCTGTTCGGCAATCTGCCGGTAAAGTCGCCTTGTACCCAGCGGTTGGAATTGCATCATTGGCAGCTCCTCGGTCGGACCAATCGTGATCGCATGCCAAAGTAGACGGCCGGCTGACTGACGGCAGGCAGCCGCCGGCGATTTAGTCAGCAGATTTTTTACGTCGGCCTCCGGATCGCGACGGCCAGCGTCGACAAACGGCGCCAACGGCCGCCCGTCTGGGCGCTGCGGTGCTAGCCCGCGGGGACCGGCTTTATCAGTTCGGCATTGATCGCGGCCTCCAGACGACTGACCCAGGTGTTGTAGTGCTTGTGAATGTGCTGTCCGTCGAACTTGAAGGCGGGCGCGCTTTCCTTGTGGATGATCGAGTACTCGGCCGCCGTGTAAGGAATGTCGACGACCGCAAAGTATTTTTCTCGTTCGACGCGGGCGGTGACCACGCCCGGCGCATCTTGCACCACCTGCCAGCCACGACTGACCAGCGCCCGAACAATCGCTTCATGGACCCGCGCGGTGCCGTCCACGCCGGGCGGCGGTGCCACCACCGGGACGTGCGCCGGCGCCAACACGGGCGACATATTCGCGCCGCACCCAACCACAATCAGGGTCGCGCCCAGCGCCAAGAGACGAAGAGTCAGCGTCATGGTCCGTTCCATTTGTGAAGGTCGCTTCAGCATGACGCGCAGGATACACAAGGCGGAGAGGAAACCAAGCCAGCGGCGCGCCTAAAGGCCGTGCTTTTTGACCTTGGTCATGAACGTCCGCAAGGGGACGCCCAGCAGCTTGGCGGCCTTGGTTTTGTTGCCGCCGGTGAGGTCCAGGGCGGCTTGCAGGCGCGCCCGCTCGTGCTCACGATTGCTCTCCGCCAGCGAGACCGGCGTCGACGGTGCCGGCGGAGGCGCCAGCGCCAGCGCAGCGGCCAGCTCGGCCGCTGATTCGCGAGCCACCGTGGCGCCGCTGTTTTCCAGGACTGCCGCGACGACGTCCAGATCGATGGGACCACCGCGGTGGGTGACGGCCAGATACTCCATCATGTTCTTGAGCTCGCGAATGTTGCCGGGCCAGGAGTGGTTCATCAACCGCTGCAGCGCCGCCGGCGTGATCGCCACCGGGGGATGGCCGAGCGCTCTGCGGGCTTGGTTGACAAAGCGCTCGGCCAGCCGGGCCAGCTCGCGCGGGCGCGCGCGCAGCGGCGGCAAAGACAGAAACGCCACGTTCAAGCGATAGTACAGATCCTCGCGGAACCAACCCTCTTTGGCGCCCAGATCGATCCGCCGGTGCGACGCCGCCACCACGCGCACGTCGATCTTCCGTTCTTGCACGGCGCCCAGGCGGGTCACGGCGCGCGTCTCAAGAACGCGCAGCAGTTTGCTTTGAATGGACAGCGACAGATCGCCGATCTCGTCCAGGAACACTGTGCCTCCGGCGGCGGTCTCCAGCAGGCCGGGTTTGTCCGCGATGGCGCCCGAGAACGCGCCGCGGACGTGGCCGAACAATTCGCTTTCAGCGAGGCCGTCGGGCAAGGCGGCACAATTGATGGCCACGAAAGGTCCCGCCGCTCGATTCGACCACAGGTGCAATGCGGTCGCCGCCAGCTCTTTGCCGGTGCCGGTCTCACCCCAGATCAGCACCGATAGATCGGTCGACGCCAGGCGTTCGATCTGCGCGTACACGTGGCTCATCGACGGATCGGCGACCAGCACGGTGGTATCGCCCAGGGTGACGATTCGTTCGATGGCCTCCGGTCCGGGCATGCCTTCCCGGCCGATTGACTCGCCGGTCGGTTGCTCGGAGAAGACCACGAACACCTCGCCCAACGTAATAACGTCGCCGTAACACAAGGCGCGTTGATCGGCGATGCGCTCACCGTTTATGCGAGTGCCGTTCTGGCTGTCCAGATCGCGGATGGTCACTTGGCTGTCGTGGATCAGTAACTCGGCGTGGCGGCGTGAAATAGAAGGAGAGTCGATGCGGACCTGGACGTCGCCGCCCCGCCCCAGCACCACGCGGCCCCCGCCCGGCAAGACGCGCGCCTCGGCATTGTCGCCCGACCACACCACCAAGCGATGGCGCAAACCGAGCGCGTGCGGTGGCACTGACGGCCGGGTCATCGGCACCGACGGCGTGGACCGACCAAGCTCGGGGGAAAGACGCGGCTCACTCATCTTTTTGGCCTCTCGCCGATCATCGCCTGCTCGCGGTTGCCTTCGGCTACTACGCACGAGCAGGTTCGAGGTGCCGCGGACAATACAAAATCTTTTGGTCCGGGCGCGGCGACCGACCGTGGGCGGCGGCAGGCCCCGCCTAAAGCGACTTCAGAAACGCTACCAGCGCCTCCCGATCGGCGCTGGGCAGATGCAGCACGCGGGCCTTGACCGCCGACGCTTCGCCACCGTGCCACAGCACCGCCTCCAGCAAACTGGCCGCCCGGCCGTCGTGAAGATAATGGCATGGGCCCTGATTGGGCGCCGGGTTCAGCGTCTGATCCTTCTGGTATCCGGCCGCCACCTCGTCGCAAAGACCGATGCCCCACAAGGGCGGCGTCCGCCACATCGACGGAGTGGCGACGTATTCGCCGACGCTGTTGTCCGACAGCTCTGCGCCCATGTCGTGCAACAAAAGGTCGCTGTAGGGGTGGATGACCTGATCTTGCAGCTCCACAAACGGCGCGGGGCCGGTGTGCTGGTTGGGCACGTGGCAGCTCACGCAGCCCATCTGGGCGAACAGGCCCTCGCCGCGCGCTACCTGCGGATCCTTGAGATCGCGGCGCGGCGGCACCGCCAATGCGCGCATGTACGTCACCAAACGATCGAGATCGGCGTCGGCGAGTTCCGGCGTTGGTCTGTCCGCCGCTGTGCATGCGGTTTGGTTGGCTCCACAGTCGTGCCGGGGAAAGACGCTGGTGGTGACGCCGATGTCCAGGTTCAGCGCCTCGGCGACCTGGTGGCGCACGCTGGCTTTCGACGCCTTCCAACCCAGACGTCCGAGGTGCATCTTGCCGTCTTCGGGATCGAAAACCAGGTTCGGGACGCCTTTGATCCCGTCGTGATCGCAATCGGTGGGATCGGCGTGGGCCAGGATGTCCGCCTCGGGAATGGCCTCCAGCAAGCCCATGCCGATCAGCGGCCGCGCCAGCCGGATCGAGTACGCCGCCGGTGCGCCGCCGCTGGCGCCGGTGAAGACCGTGCTCGGTTTGGTCAGCGTATAGGCGGTCCCGTCGTCGAACGTGCCGGCCACGGTCTGGAACTGGAAGGCCGCCGATCCTTCCGCCACCGCACCGCCGATGGCCTTCGGTTGTAGCTGCTTTCCATAATTTGGATCAGGCGTCGGCCCGCCGTGTTCATCCTTGCCGGGCCCGAAGAGCTTCACCACCACCGAATCGAACGGCGCCCCGGCGGCCGGCGGCACGCCGCGGTTGTTGTGCGAATGACAGCCTTCGCAGGTCACCTGGTTGAAGAGCGGACCGCTCAGGTTGGCGTGCACCGCGGTGTCCGCGTCGGGCAAGTCGTTGTTCGCCTCGATGTGCTTGCCGGTGCTGTAGTCGGTGTGAAAGAGACGACGGCCCTGGACAAAATTGGCGGCGTTTTCACCCAGAATATTCGGCGACATCTGCGAGTAATACAGATCGTGCCGCCAGCGCAGGTACGGCATCGTCGCGGCGCCGCCCGACCAGCCCGCTTCGTCGGGGCCGCTGCGATCTTTGATCTGGCCGGCGGCGATGGCCTTGGCGACAGGTCCGCCGGCGGAACAGTCGTAGGGATGTGGAAAATCCTGGCCGGTGCCCTCGTACTCGGGTGGGACGGACATCGTGCAGTCCTGGTTGAACGGGGTCACCGTCCCCTTCCCCACCACGTACCGGAACGAGTCTGAATAGTAGTTCGCCTGGGTGTAGCAGCCGTTGGTGAACGGCGGACCGTTCAGCGTGCAGCCGCCCGGCAGCGGCAGGATGTTGCGCACGTGGCTGCCGTTGCCGACGTCGTAGCGGGCGGCGAAGATGCCGAACTCGATCTGCAGCTGATCGCCCATCTGGATGGCGCGGTGTTCGCGGTCGTTGCGCGTGATGGTGAAGGTGTACCGCTGCGTGTTGCAGGAGGCGGCGTTCGGATCGGCCTCGCAACCCATGGGCAGCACGTTGTTCGCCGCCCCGCCGGCGTTGGTGGCGAAGGCATTGCCGTCGACGCCGCCGTAGATCTTCCAGGCCCGGATGTTCAGATCGGCCCCGCCTTGCTGACCGCCGGCCAGCTTTTGTTTGCTGTAGTACTGGTTGACGTCGGGCAGGAACGTCACGCCGATGGTGGTGCCGCCGGCGGGGATGCTGTCGTCGAGAATGTATTCGAAGGTGCGGTCCTCGAAATAATGGTCGTGATAAATGGCGTACGTCTCTTCCATCTCGTGCCGAAAGCGCACCCGGCCGGCGCCGCGAAAGATGAGGTGGTGGGTGGTCGGATCGATGTACGAGATCGGTTTGGCCGCGCTGGTGGTGGATACAAACAGCGGCGCGAAGGTCAACGCCTGCCCCGAACACGCTCCCAGATTGGCGCTGCTTTTCCCGTCCTCACCGGCACAGGTCGCCGTCGCCGCCGGGGTGCCAGCTTTGAAATAATTGTAAATCGATTGTATCTCGGCGTCGGAAATCGCCGCGGCGGCGAAGGCGGGCATCAAGGTCCCACCGGTGGGCGCGCGAACCTGGGCGAGAAAAGCCGCCGCGCTGGCCACGCTACCGCCTGCGGCAGTGCTGGTGAACAGATTCGGCACCAACGGATTAGCCGCGGCGCCGAAGGCACTGTGACAGCCACCGCAGTCGGGGACAAAACTGGCCGGCAAGGCCGGGGCGGTGCCCGCGTTGCCCACGCAGGCAGGCGGTACACCGGTTCCCACGCTGCCACCACCAGCGCCGCCGGCCGTGCCGGCGTCGGATGACCCAGTCCCACTCGCGCCGCCCCCGCCGGCGACGAAGCCGCCGCTGCCCGATGGGGCGGGATCATTTCCCCCGCCCGTGGTCCCGCCCGCTCCGATATTGGCGCCGCGGCCGCAGCCGGCGAACGACGGCCCTGACAACAAAGCCCCGACCGCGGCGATGTGGACTGTCTGACGGGCGCTGACAGCGAGAAGCGCTGTCGCCATCATTCGGGTGCGCGACATTTAACGCTGCCTTTCGCTCGGGAAAATGAAGACCGACCCATCAATCTTCGTCCGAACACCGTCCGTCCTTCAGTAGTGGAAAGCCCGACGCCATTCAGTTGTGGCGGGCGAAGAAGCCGCTGACGCGTGGCGCGGCGTCAAAGTTCTGACGCTGGTCGGATGACCTGCGTGGCGCGCGTTGGCGTCAGCGCGCGGCGGTCGTCGCGGCCTTCTCCAGCCAGCGCTGCATTTGCTGCGCGTCGACCAGGCCCGCCTGTTGCGACACCACCTGCCCGCGACTGAGAACCAGAAAATTCGGGATCCCTTGGACGTGAAAACGCTGGGCCAGGTCCGGTTGCTGATCGGTGTTCACCTTCAACACCACGGCGCGGCCGGCCATCGTTTCGGCCACCTTCTTCACTTGCGGCCCCGCCACCCGACACGGCCCGCACCACGGCGCCCAGAAATCCACCAGCACTGGCACCGGCGACGCGCCGATGATCTCGTCAAAGCGCGCGGTGTCGGCGTCGATCGGCTCGGCCATCGGGGGCAGCGTCGCTTTGCAGGCGCCGCAGTGCCCAAGGTGAGACAAATGTTCGTACGGCGTTCGGTTCTTTGCGCCACACCCAGGACACACGCGCACCAGCGAACCCGTCATTTCGAAAACCCTCCTCGCCTTTAGAGGCAGATGGACCCGAAGGGTTCCCGAAAAGTCAGGGAGCGCCAGGCGCAAAATCAGCGGCGCGGCGGCGCCGCCCTCCTCGACGGCGATCTGGAGTCAGACGCAGTTTCGCGGTAATGGATGCCGGTGTCAGCGCCGGTTTATGCTCGCCTCAGGCGGCTCTTGCCGTCGGGTTTGTCGTCCTGGTTGGTCGTCACGGCGTGCGTCGCGGTGGCTGTGGGGTTGGCCGCGCGCACGATTGTCAATTGCACCAGCGGGGCGGCCGGCCTTTCGTGCCGATGGGCGTTCAACCACGTTGGCGCCACCGACGACTGGCGCTACTTCGCCGAGTCCTGGGAGACCGCCCGGGTCACCTTCTCGACGTTCCATCAATTGCCGTCGTGGAATCCATATCAGTGCGGCGGTCTGGTCTTCTATCAAGATCCACAAGCGCCGTTCCCTGGTCCCCTGTTTCTGCTGACCTTCTGGTGGCTACCCACCGGCGCCGCCATCAAGACCTGGATCATCATTCATCTGCTGGTCGGCACGCTGGGCGCGCGCGCCTTGATCAAGGATCGCGGCGGCAACGGCCTGGAACAGATCCTGGGCTCGGTCTTGATGGCGGCCAACGGTTTCATCGCCCACCACGCCGGCGGCGGGCACCTGTCGTTCACGCCGTTCGAGTTTCTGCCTCTCATCCTGTGGTCGTTTCGGCGGTCGTTGTCCCTCGACGTGCGCTGGGCCGTGCTGACGGCCGCGCTTTTCGCCCTGGCCTTCTTCGAAGGCGGGACGTATCCGGTTCCCCTGATGTTGTTCGCCGTCGGCGTCGAATCGCTGGCCCGCCTTGGCTCGGCGCAGGACCGCCGGGCGTTGCTGTGGTCCCTGCCGATGGTGGTCGGGCTGTTCGGGTTTCTGTCGGGCCTGCGCTTGATCCCCATCCTTCGCTATTTGCGCGAGCACCCGCGCCTTGTACCCCTCGACGATCAGATGACATTGGGCGAGGTGTTCCAGACCTGGCTTCTGCGCACGCACACCCGCGGCTTCGCGCCCCACCCTTACGTCTGGCCGGAGTTCGGTGCTTACGTCGGCGCGCTGCCGGTGCTGTTGATGGTGGCGGGCGTGGGCGTGGCGCTGGTTCGTCGCGACGTCGACACCCGCCAGCGGCGCATCGATCTGGTCTTCCTGGCCGCGCTGATATTCGCGGCGCTGGGCAATATCCCGGGTCTGTCGCTTTTCGGTCTGCTGCACGAGCTGCCTATCTATGCGTCGCTGCGCGTGCCCTCGCGGTTTATCGGCCCGGCGATGGTGGGATTCGGTCTGCTGGCGGTCTCGGCGTTGATCGCGCTGCGCCGCCTGGCCGCCCAGCACAGTCTCCGTCGCGGAATCCAGCGCGCCATTCTGATCATCGAAGCGTGCCTGGTGGCCGGGATCGCCGTCGACGTCTGCTGTACGAACGCGCCGTTGATGCAGCAAGGAGTGGATCCCTCCTTGCCGCGCGCCAAGGGCGAGACGAATTTCTATCAAGCCAGCGGCGTCAACTTCACGCAGTTCCCGACCTTTCCGGTGCGCGGCATCGGCACGCGCATCTGTTACCTGCCGCTGCAGTGGAAGCCGTCGCCCGGCATCGTCGAGGGCAAGGTGCCCCAGCAAAAGATCGATCCGCCGGCGGCTGGCACGGCGACCCAGATCTCGTGGTCGCCCAACGCCGTGGAGATCGAAGCGCGGCTGACCAAACCGGCCTTGCTGATCGTCAACCAGAATTACGAGACCGGCTGGCAGGCCAGCACCGGAGAGATCGGCGCTTACATCACCGAGGAGAATCGCTTCTGGCCGCGGCCCTCGACGCGGGTGGAGGGGGCCCCACCCGTCGGGCTGCTGGCGGTTTCGCTGCCCGCGGGCACCACCCGGGTGACCGTTCGCCACCGGCCGCCCGGCTTGATGCTGGGCTTTCTGATGACCTTGCTCGGGCTGGCGGCCGGCGGGCTGGCGCTGCGATATCTCGACCCCACGCGGGTGGCCAGGCTAACCGCGCGCGGCCGATCCTGGCTGACCGGCGCCTGAAGCCGGCGAACCCTGGGCGTCCTCCGCCAGATCGCGCGACAGCAGATCGCTGAGGTCCTGGTCGCGATAGTGGCCGGCCACCTGGTGCGCCTTGATGCGAAAGATGTCCAGCAACATGCGGCTGGAATCGCGCACCAAACGCACGCTGGACGTCTCGTTGTTTCGCAGCACCACCGGCACCCGCTTGATGTCCAGGCGGTGGCGCAAGGCCAGGTACAGCACCTCGACGTCGAAGGCGAAGCGATCGATGATCGTGCGCGAGAACAACGCCTGCGCGACGTCGCCGCGAAAACCCTTGAAGCCACATTGGGTGTCGAAGAAACCGCCGGTCACCAGCTTGCTGACGAACTGAGAAAACAGGAACGAGGCCGCGCGCCGTTTGACTCCGATGTCCAGGTGGTAACGCGAATCCTGCAGCGTCCGATCGCCGACCACCAGGTGGTATCGCCGATCCAGAAGGTAACGAGTCGCCGGCAGAAAGACCGACAGCTCGAAGGGCAGATCCACGTCAGTGAAGAACCGGCTGCGCCCGCTGGCCGCCAGCATGCCGGCGCGAACCGCCGCACCTTTGCCCCGGTTTTCGGGAAAGCGAATCAGCTTCACCGGTCCGTGCGGGCTGCGCGGCTCCTCGGAGAAATCGCCGCCGCCGTCGTCGATGATCACGATCTCCCACGACAGCGGCTGGCCGTGCAGGAACCGCCCCAGCTCGCCGACCGAGCGCAGCGCCAGTGCGGCATTGCGATAGGACGGCAGAATGATCGATAGATCGACCATCAGCAGACTACGCAGACCGGCCGCCGGCGCCATCTGGCAGATCACTCGACCGACGCGCCACCGTCAGCAGCAAGCTGCCGAACGGAACGTCCGCCTTGTCTTCCAGCGCGGCGCACTGTTCTGCCGCCGGCCAGCTGAGGGCGCTGACAAACGGAGCGAAGGTGCAGAACGTCGACAGCCGCTCGATTTGCCAGCCGGTCTCGGTCAGCAGACGGCGCAAGCTGCCGCGGTGAAACTTGGTGACGTGCTGGTGTTCGGCCAGCGGCGGCGCCAGGTGCAACCGATCCAGAGCGATCTCGATCGCCGGCCAGAATCCTCGATAGTTGGGGGTGGTCAGCGTCAGCGCGCCGCCGGGACGAATCAACCGATGAAACGTGGCCAGCAGGTTGCGCACCTGCGGCTCGTAAAGGTGTTCGATCACTTCGAGACAGTAGACCCGATCGATCGAGCCGTCGGGATACGGCAAGTCTTCCACCAACGCCCGGCGAAAACGCAGGTTCGGTCGGTGATAGGTGGCCTCCGCGAAGGAGATGGCTTCGGCGTTGATGTCCACGCCGGTCACCTCGGCCCCGAACGAGGCCAGCAGATCGGACACCACGCCCGACCCGCAGCCGACGTCCAGAACGTGCTCGCCCGGCGCGGGCGCGCTGAATTTGCGGATCACGCGCTCTTTCTCGTAGTGCCAAAAGCGCTGCACGGCGCGGCCTTGCGTGCGCGCCTTGTGTTGATAGTCCCCGCTGATGGGAACCGTGTCACCTCGACGTTCCATCGGGCGGCGCGAACCCTACCACACCCGACCAACCGCGACGAAAGACCCAGGCGATGTTCTAGCCGAGACCGGTCAGGACGCCCGGGAAGCGGGGATCGCCGAAGCCGGTCGACGAGATCCCGAACATGTTCTGAAAAGCGGCGAAGAGTTTGTTGTGCGGATCGCCGTTGAAATGAACATAGCGCCCGGTCCGCAGGGCGCCGTTGCCCTGCCCGGCCAGCACGTACGGCAGGTCGCGACGGTCGTGCACGGTCCCGCGCGAAAGCTCGTTGACCCAGAAGACCACCGAACCATCCAGCAGCGTCTGGCCGTCGGCGTCGGTGACCGCCGCCAGCCGATCAAGTAGCCCGCTGAACTGCTGCGCGTACCAGGTGTGGACCTGCGACAGCGCACCGGCGTTGGTGACATCGTCGTGCGACATCAGGTGGTGCTCTTGTGTCACCGAAATCTCGGAGTGCACGACCGTGCTCTCGGCCGTCGACCACTGCAGGGTCGCGACGCGGGTGAGATCGCAGGCCAGCGCCAGCGCCATGATGTCCATCTGGGCCTGGCCGATGCTGGCAAAGTCGCCCACGCACGTCGCCGGCCGCGCGTCCTGCAGGCAACTGTACGGCTTCAGGCTGACAGTGGGCGCCGTCGGCGTGACGCCCTGGCAGCTTTGCGAGGCGCTGCCCGCGGTGAGCAGCTGCTTTTCCAGCTCGCGGATCGACGTCGTGTGCGCGTCCAGTTTGGCCTTGTCGCCGGCGCCCACGATGGAGGAGACGCTGGTCAGATCAGCCAGCACCGCGTCCAGGATGGTTCCGCGCCGCTTCTGCGTGGCCATGATCATCGCCTGCGTGGCCTGGGTGTCGCCGAACAGCGAGGCGAACGCCCGCGACGGATCGTCCTCGGGAATGATCGGATCACTCACCGCCCGGTAGGACATCTTGGTGACCATCGGCTCAAGGATGGTGCTGGTCGACTGCACCCCCAGCGCCAGCGAGGTGAACCGCTTGCCTGCACCGATCGACTTGGCGATCACCTGATCGATCGACGGGCCGCCCGCGGTGCCGTCGATGATGTGGTCGGCGCGGCCAAGGCCGCTGGGGCCGATGATCATCGGCATCGCGCTCAGCATCGTTCCCATCGACAGGTCGTGACCGTTGCTGCCCGGCGTGTTGTACGAGACCTCATTGTTGAGCCCGCGCATGATCAACAGCCGATCGCGGTGGGCGGCAAGCGGCATCAAGATGGGCGAGAAGGTGAACGCGGTGTCGGCACCGCCCGGCGTCCAGTTGTCCAGGATGGTGCCGTTGGCGCTGAAGAACACGATGAAGCGCTTGGCGACGCCCGCCGCCCGCGCCCGCCGCGGCTGGGTCATGGCGTCGAGGAACGGCAGGGCGACGGCGATCCCACCGGCCCCGCGCAAAACAGTACGCCGGCTGAGCGCCTTCACGGCGTCACCTCCAGCTTCAAGAAGGCTGGCACTTGGGTCATCGCTACCATCAGATCCACCACCTTCTGACGACTGGTTCCAAACCCGCTGCCGAGCTGGCTCAACGTGGGCGCGTCCTCGGGCGTCTCGAAGCGTCCGAAGCCGAAGCGGAACAGCTCGCGCACGGCGCAAGCGGAGACCTGCGCGCTGCTGGCCAGCTTCTGCGCCAGTTGCACCGCCCCGACGAACGGACCATCGACGTCGGTGCCAGTCAGCTTGCCCGACACATCGATGGCCTGCCCGCCTTCGGTGTCGCGCCAGCGGCCCATGCCGTCGTAATTTTCGAACGCCAGGCCGATCGGGTCCATGAAGATGTGACAGGCGGCGCACGCCGCCACCGAATCGTGCTGGGCAAAGCGCTGGCGCGCGGTGGTGTTCGGCGTGATCACCGGCGGCGTGATGTTCACGTTGCTGGGCGGTGGCGGAACGCTGCCGCACAACAAATCCTCGAAGATGAACTTGCCGCGATGGACGGGATCCGTTGAATCGGCCTTGGCGAAGGTGGCCATCAGCGCCGGTTGGGTCAGAAGGCCAGCGCGCTGTTTGGGATCGAGCATCAGCTTGCCGTCAGCAGCGGGCGCCGCCGTTCCATAAAGAGCGGCAATTTCTGGCGTCGCGTAGGTGTACGGCGCCGTCAGCAACGTGCCGAGATCGCCCGGGCCGCCGAAGATGGTGTGGGTGACGAACGATTGCGTCTCCTGCAACATCGCCGGGCCCAGCGTCGCCGTGAAGGTGGGAAAGGCCTTCATGTCCTTTTGCAGGCTGGCGACGTTCACCAGGTGCAGCCATTCGGAGAAGAACTGCGCAATGCGCTCGGTGACCGGGCCACTGGTGGCGCTCAAGAGGCGGCGGGCCTGCGCGGCGATCTGGTCGGGCGTGCTGAGCTGATCCGCCGCGGCCGCGGTAAAAAGCGCGTCGTCCGGCATCGAACCGATCAGAAAATAGGATAGCCGCGAAGCGATCTCCCATGACGTCAACGACGCCACGGTCGTGCCCGGCGCCGCGCCCCCCGTGTGCTCGACGCGATAAAGAAACTTCGGCGAGACCAGGAAAGCCTGCAGGATCATCTGCACGCTGGTCGGGACATCGAAGTCGACGCGGCCCTTGGTATAGACGGCGTCCAGGGCGTCGACCTCTGCCGCCGCCAGCGGCCGGCGCCAGGCGCGCTGCCCGAAGCGGGTCACGAACATCCGCACGCAAGCATCGCCAGCAGTGGTCGGGTCGCAGCCCATCAATCCGACCAGATTCTTGGTGGCGGTCAGCGACAGGGCCTCGGCGGCTCCCAAATACTGTTGCGCCAGGTTGGTCCCGACGTTCTGGGTATCGGCGTTGTTGGTAAAGCCGTCAGCCAGCGTGTCGGGTTCGAACTGTTGGGCTGGCTGGGTGGTGTCACCCAGGAGATCATGGACAGTGTTGTTGTATTCCACCCGCGACAGGCGGCGTAACGGTGCCCGTCCCGGCATCAGCGGCAACGCCATCGCCCCGCCCATGCCCGGCGCGCCGCCGCTGCCGCTGCCGTTACCGCTGCCCGAGCCGCCCCCTGGGCCGCCGGGCATGCCCGCAGCGCCCGTGGTGGTCCCCGGCGTGGCTCTCCCGCCGACCGCACCGGTACAACCCACAACGACGGTGGTGGAGGCAGCAATCACCCACGAAATGATGAACGTCCCGCGACCCGCCCCCCGAGCGCATGACACTTTCATCAGCGTTTGAGTGTCCGATGTCGGACCGATCCGTCTGAAAATCGCCTCTCTTTTTTTGTCTGAATTGCCCGCGAGAACGAGTGGCGCGGCCTTAGCCGAAGATGCCCACCACCAGATTGACCGCCACCGCCAAGATCACGGTGTTGTAGGCAAACGACAGCAAGGCGTGGACCATCACCGCGCGGCGAATCTGCCGGCTGCACACGGTGACGTCGGAGACCTGGAAACACATCCCCACGGTGAAGGCGAAGTACGCAAAGTCGATATAGGCCGGCGGCGGCGCGGGCGTGGTCGCCGACGGAAACAACAAGCCGCCCTCCCCTTCGGCGTCGTCTCGATAATAAAGGTGGGCATAGCGAAGGGTGTATCCGGTGTGCGTCAACACCCAGGAGGAGATCACCGCCACAATACACAGCGCCACGAACACGTCGCGTGCCTCCGGCGCCAGCGTCCGGGCCTGGCGCACGACCACGGTGGTGGCAAACAGGCTGAGGGTACTGGCCATCAGGATCAGAACCCAGACCGTGGTGCGACCCGGATCCTCACCGGCGGCGCGGCGCCGGGTTTCCTGTGGGGTCGATCGGAAGATCGTCCACCAGGCGAGACCGCTCATGACCAGCGCGACGCCGTCCCAGCCTGCCACCAACCGCAGCGCGATGCCCATCCGCGGCGAGATGATCGCAGCCGTCAACACGCCGGCGACCAGCGCCGTGAAGGTCCGACTGAGCGCTTGGTGCTTGCGCTGGCCGTGCGCCTTCGCTGTCTGCTTGGACATGGCGCCCAGCTTCGGCGATCGCGCCGATGGCGTCCAATCAAGCAGCCAGGCTGATCTTCTCGTGTACCGCGCGCGGCGTGACTGGGTGGTCAGCGCCTGGAAAAGATTGGGCTCCTGGCGCAGCGCCGGCGCACCGCGCGCTCGATCACGCCGATGATCTGCCCCGCGAACGCCGCTCGGCGCCGAAGGCCGCGTCGGGCCGGCATCCCATCAGGTGCGTGCGGCCGGGCTTGACGATGTGGTCGAAGGCGCGCCTTGGCCGTGAACGTTCCCTCTGCAGTCTGCGGCGGCAACCATTTTAGCTTCGCCTCTGAAGGCCATTGGCGCCCTCGGCGGTTGTCAAATAGGTTGCTGGCGACGATCCTTTACTTGTTGGCCACCGATGGGCTCGTTGACGCGAAGGTGACAGTCCCATTGATCTCGCGGCGTCGAGCAAGCTCCAGATCCTCGAGCCGGGCCAGCGCCTTGGGAATGTCCGCGCGAAGTATCGTCACCTCGACGGCGATCGCCTCTTCGGACGCTTCGCCGAGCCGCCGCAGAGCCGTCAAGACCGTCATCTCCGAATCGATCAGGCCCGCGACCACGCCGGACGAGTGACCATCGGTCTGCCGGCGCGTGGGAACGCCGGTCAATATGCCTTCATATTCCGCGAGGGCCACCCCCAAGCGCACGCCGGACGACGTGATGGTATAGCGCCGCATCTCCTGGCTATAGCCACTGCGCCGCATCTTCACGATGACGAGGACCTTCTCGAGGCGGCCTTGCAGCTCGACGTAGCGAAGAAAGATGATGTTCTGCGAAAGGTAGGAGATGGCGTGAGGGCTGAAGCTCAGGCTGGAGAAACTTTCCGTCACCTCCACCATCATCATGATCGTGACGCCGCCCCCGGTGAGCCCGCTTATCATGCGATAGAGCGACTCCTGGAAATCTTCCCGGAAGGTCGGAGCCAGCGCGATCTCGAGCCCGTTCAGCGAATCGATCACCAGCCGCGTGGCCCCGCTTTCGGCCACCGTCTGCTGAACTTCTTGCAGGATCTCGTCGGCCGAAAGATCTAGCGGCCGCAGATAGATGAGCCGCAGATCGCCGTCGCGCACGAACTTCTCCAGATCGAAGCCGATGTCTTTGGCGCGCGCCACGTAATCTTGCGGGTGCTCCTCGAAGACAGCCAACACGGCCCGCTCGCCTTTTTGGATACCCTCGGTCACGAAATGCGTTCCAAGGACGGTCTTTCCGGTTCCTGAGGGTCCGCTCAGCAGGACGGCGTCTCCGGCCGGTATCCCTCCGCCCAGCATCTCGTCGAGCGCCGCGACGCCCATGCCCAGTCGAACGCCGGGTGGCGGGCGCCTGTCGCCGGCCGGGCGCGATTGGATCCGAGGGAAGACCTGAAGCCCTTCGTCGCTGATCCGAAACGTATGAAGGCCAGGCATGGGAGCGGTGCCGCGCACCTTCATCGCCTGTAACTTCCGAACCACCGAATTCCGATCGCGGCTCTGAGCCATCCAGATGATGCCGTCGGCGATGGTGAAGACCGGGTTGTCCTGCATCTCTGACTCCTGGTATTCGCCTACCAGGAAGGTGGTCGCTTGCCAGCTGGTCAGGTGCAACGCCAGGCGCTGCAGGAAACCTTGAAGATCCATGTGGCCCTCCGGCGAGCCGGCCTGACCGCGCAGCATGGTCCGGAACGAGTCGACCACGACGATGCCTGGATTGATCTGCTCGACCTCCGAAACGATAACCTCAAGGACCTTGCTGAGATCACGATCGAGAACCGTCTGGCTGAGATCCACGAACCGGATGAACGTCCCGACTTTTTCTGGGTCAAAGAAGGCCATCTGCTGCTGGTAGCGCAGCATCTTCAGCGCTGGTTCCCCGAGGACAGTGAAGTAGATGGCCGGGCGCTCGAGAGAAGCGTTCGCGAACATCAACTGGTGCACCAGGGTGGTCTTGCCCGCGCCGGGCGCCCCTGCCACCAGGTTGAAGGAGTACTCCGGCAAGCCTCCGCCAAGTATTTCGTCCAGACCGGGGATTCCCGTCGCGAGCTTCTGAATTTCCGGACCCTTCCGCTTACTCATCCTTGCTCTCCTCGGCGTCGGTCGTGCTCAAATCCAATTCTGGCCAGCCTCGGGCCAGTGCCCGCCTGGTCAGGTCCTCTCCGATGAAACTGAACAGTAAGGAGAAGACCTGCGCCAGCAAGGCGGCAGCGGCGGCCAAGATTTCCGCTGGCCGGTGATCATGAGGGCCTGCGACCAGGAACCTGGCCACGTTTGGTGGGCTGGATGGCTCAAGATCGAGAAAATCGAATCGCAGGCGGGTCATGAACACCGAGCGCTTTACCAGGGCTTCGAAACCCAAATCGCCGATGACAGGCGTCATCAGCGATGAGACTCGGTACAAGGTTCGGTTCGTCGTGTGTAGAAAATCATGAGCTGCGCCGTCATTCGACGGATCATTCCTGCTTGACCCCGCTTCATGGTCAAGCAGACGGCGCGCCAGCTGGTTCGCTGCGCGCGACGCGGTCTTGGGTATCGGCACCCGGACAACATAGCGGAAATTGACGTTTGCTCCCGGATCTTCTCTTCAATTCTTGGCGTGTGAAGGGCCACATATATTCCTGCCCCTCGCAAGATGGCAGAAGCGATGCCATCTTGTTCACGTAATGGCGGTTCCAGATCTCAAGCAAGCGAACGAGCAGCTGTTGCTTGCCGCCATTCGCGAACAGGAGGACGCCGAGGCCGCGCGGCGGCTGGCGGCGGAGCTCGAGGCAGCGATAGCCCGAGAGAAAATTCTCGCCAGCGCCAGCATGGCCTTGATGTCCTCTTTCGACTACCGGGAGACGATCTTCAAGGTTCCGAGCTTGCTGGTCCCGACGATCTCCGACTGGTGCGCGATCGAGATCGTCGGTCCCGAAGGTGAGCTCGACCATCTGGCCGCAGCTCATCTGGCTGAACGAAACGCGGCCATGGGGCCGGTCACCGGGCGCGAGATGGACATGATGGTTTCTGGGGGCGTCATCGCTGAACGGGTCATGGCAAGTCAGAAGCCCGAGCTGCGCATCGGCTGCTCGGAGGCCGCTGAGAACGCGCCGCCTGGTCGACCGAAGACTCCCTTCAAGATCCACTCGTGCTTGTGCGTTCCGGTGGTCGCTCGGAATGAGGTCCTTGCGCTCATCTGGCTGGCGACGTGGGCGACGGGGCGCGAACTTGGTCCGGCCGAGGTGCGCTTTGGCGAGGAGCTGAGTCGCCGAGCCGCCACCGCTTTGGAAAACTCCGGTCTCTATCACGCCACCAAGCTCGCCGTGCGGATGCGTGACGACGTCCTCGCGACCGTGGCTCACGATCTGATGAATCCGCTGACGGCCATTCGACTGAGCGCGGCCTCGTTGCTGCTGCCGAAGCCCGGAACGCCTGTCAACGAGGAGACCTTCCGGCTGGCGGGGCGCATCGAGCGATCGGTCGAAAGCATTTCATATCTAGTGGAACAACTAACGGAGATGGCCAGCGTCCATACCGGACAATTAAAGCTGCACGCGACGCAGGTCGATGCAGCGGCCATTGTCGAATCGGCTTGCGACATAGCGGATCCTCTTGCGGCGGCGAAGACGCAGCAGCTCCTGCGCGACCTGCCTAGCCGGGAAGTCGTGGTCCAATGTGACGCCGAGCGCGTCCGCCGTTTGCTTTCGAACCTCATCGGGAATTCGATCAAGTTCACGCCTCCTGGAGGATCGATCACGGTCTCCGCAAGGCAAGTCGACAGTCACGTGGAGATTTCAGTCGAAGATGACGGCATCGGTATTCCCGAAACCGATCGCGACACGATCTTCGGGCCGTACGGACGCGGCTCCGCGACGGATCAGCCGGGCAAGGGCTTGGGCCTTTACATCGCGCGCGGTATAGCCGAGGCCCATGGCGGTACGCTCGCGTTCGACTCGGCGCGGGTGGCGGGCAGCCGATTCGTGCTGACTTTGCCGATAAGTCAGAACCCGCCGGCATCGATTCCGTAAACGGCGTCGCTCGTCGCTGCCCCTGGCCAAGACCGGGTAGCGCTGCCACTTGTCGCTTCCCGGCCCGATGCACATAGGCCTTCCAGGTCGAACTTTGCAACGGCAATCCTGGAACCAAAGGAGACACCTCATGAGCAACCGTTTTCTGAAGATTGTTCTGTTCGGGTTTTTGATGGCGCCCCTCGCGGCCAGCGCGCAAAGCGGCAGCGGCTCGGGCAGCAGCGGCTCGGGATCGGCGAACTCGGGTTCGATGGGATCGACCGGGTCCGGATCGCCGTCCGGTGCGGCGGGCGCCACGGATTCGTCCGGCTCGACAAGCACGACCCGCCGCCGCGCGAACGGGACGAACAGCGGTTCCAGCACAGGCAGCATGAACAACGGAAGCAGCTCTGGCTCCAGCGGCTCCAGCGGCGCGGGCGGTCACCCGAGCGGGAGCGACACCATGGGTGCGTCGGGCACCGGCTCGTCTTCGATGGGCAGCTCCGGTGGTACCGCGACCGGCAGCGGCACCAAAGCAAAACGCAAGACGCGCAGCAAAAATGGCACCAATTCCGGCGGCGGGTCCGGATCGACGAACCAGTGAAGTCACACACCAGACGGCCAACGCTCGCCCCTCTTCACGAGGCTGCCGAACCCCGGTTGCGGATCGCCCAGAGGGCCAGATTGACCGCCGCCCACGCGACGGTCGCCGTGACGAGCACGACGGCCGGCGGCCAAGCCCAAGCGCTTGTCCACACAACCAGCGCGAACACGATGAGACCTATGCTGCCGAGACGGCCACCGCGGGCGTCTTCAACCGCCTGCTGACGTCCGTCGTGTTCCTTTATGAGGGTGAGGCTCGCTGGCAAAATGGCCGGGAAGCCGAGAAAGAGGCCGCCAATCGTCGGGCCGAAGCGCTTGGTGATCAACATGGCCGCAACAGTCACCGCGCCGCCGAAAATGAATCGTATCAAGTACTCCCATGGTTTTGGCTTTCCAAGCCCGGCACAATCGAGCTTTGGCGTCACTGCAGCGCTCTTACAGCCTTTGTTGCGGCCCATCCACCGAATGCGATCGCGAACCAACCCAGCCATGCCGCGGTTGCAGAAAGCCAGACCGGCCATCGGGTTCGTCTGACCCCTGTCACGCATAGGGCTGCATAGGCCCACAGTGCCAGTGCGCCAATGACCATAGAGCGCGCGAGCACCGCGACCTCGCCACGCCCTTGCCTGTTGTACGTCAATGCCAACGTGGCGATCGCCACCGACGGAGCGGCGCCGAAAATGCCGGAGAATGTCTTAGGCGTCCATATTTCCCCAATGACGGCGAACGCCGAGACAATAAATCCGCCGACCAGAAATTTGATTAACAATTCTCGCAGCAACGTTCTGGTCTCCTCTGACAGAACAATGTGTACAGTCGACTATTTCTTTTGCTGCTGATGCCACACCCGCGCACCGTCCCTGACCAGTTTCCAGGCGACCTTCGGGCCCTTACAGCCGAGGACGCGGTACTTCTCACCGTACGCGGCATGGTAGTTGATGAAAAACTCTTCCAGTTCGGAGAGCAGGTTCTTGTTCAGGTCATGGACATGCTTGAGGTCGCCGTGGGTATGGCTGGGGATGGCGACGGCGACCAATCGATCATTGCGCTCTTTCTTTTTCGTCTTGCTGCCTTGCTCGCCCAGGATCGCGCCTATCAGCCGGCACGCGACCAATGAACCCGTGGTGCCCGGCTCATCCATCAGCACCAGCGCATCGAGCGGATCTCCGTCGCCGCCGCGCGTGGAAGGGACGAAACCGAAGTCGTAAGGAAAGCTCATTCCCTCCGGCAATACCTTCTTCAGCCGAAAGACTCCGATCTCCTCGTCATACGCCATCTTGTTTCGCCCACCACGAGCCGTCTCCACGATGACATGCAGCACGCGATCGTGATTCTTGCCGTCGAATGACGGCAACTTGATAGGAACAGGAACCCGCGATGCCATCCTGGGCATGCGCATAACATAAGGTGCACGTTTTCGCAGACAAGCTACGCCTCAAGCTCCGATGGCTTCACCGGCCGTTCATTGCTGTCAACGACCGCTTCGATCAGCGCCGGAGAGGCGAACGAAGCGCCTGGGCGATCGTCGGTCGCACGTCGTCGGCGCTGGCGCAACGGTACCCTTCTGCACCGCAAGACCCCGCGAAGGCCGCGAAGTCAATCGGTGACAGGTCGCAGCCGGAGAGGGGGTTTCCCAGATCCTTCTGTCCGGTGGTGAAAGGGAAGTCATCGGGGAGCACCCCTTTGCCGAGGAGTGCCTTGGCGACCGGGGCGGCTAACGTTTCGGCGAGCTGTTCCACTGCCGCGGGCGCCGTGATTCTCCATCGAGGGGTGAGCAAGGAGCGACGAAGCGTCCCACGCGCCACCGATGCTCTTGTCTTCGCGCGCGGCGGCGCCAGATTGATCCGCGACATGCCGATCGGACGCCGCCGCTGGGCCATCGCAGAGGGTTACCTGCCCGAGTGGAGCCACGCTTCGGGACCGCAGCTCGAGAGCCACGAGACAGCGTGCATCCTCAACACGGGGGCGACCGACGCGCAGGTCACGATCACCATCTTCTATGCGGATCGAGATCCGGTCGGCCCTTACCGCTTGGCCGTTCCTGCGCGCCGCACGTTGCACGTTCGGTTCAACGACCTACGCGAGCCCGCGGTCATCCCGAAGGGCGTTGACTTCAGCAGCGTCATCGAATCGGACGTCCCGATCGTCGTGCAACACACGCGCCTCGATTCACGCCAGGCGGCCAATGCCCTCCTCAGCACGATCGCGTTCGCCGACGACTGAAGCTTTCCCTCTCAGGCGTCGTGCACCAGGGCGCCGCGCGCGAGAACGACCAGGTGAGTTGGTTGTGCCGCGACAGATCTTGCCAGCCGTCGGACGCACCCACGAAGCCGGCGCTAGCGTGCAAAAGTGGCGGATCGGCGACCAGCGCCAGCGCGCAAGGACCGTGCTGGGCGAGGAGCGCGTCGTCCTCCGTCCAGCCCGTGTTGTCGTGTCCGGTGCCGTCGAGATGGGGCGCGACCAAAACCACGAGCGCGTCGTCTCCTTCGAGGTCGAACGACATGAGGTGGACGTCGCGGGCGGTCCCACAGGGGCGCCGCGCCCAGCGCCGTCGTCACCAGATCCTTGCTGCTGCTGGCCCACGTCTGCCGCACGCCGGCCGCGCCGAATGCGTCCCGCGCCAAGCCTAACCTCGTCGCCGCCGCGTCGAAACGGCCAGCGCGGCCAGGGCGGCCGCCGTCGCGCCAGCAACCGTGATCGTCCCAAGGACCGGCAACGATGACAGCCAGGACCACGCCCCGCCGCGGGCGCGGCGCCGGCGGAGAGTCGCCCCGAGCGCAGCCGCTGCCCATGTCACGGCGGCGACCGCCGCCGGCACGGCGGGGCCGAGCACGGGCGGCTCCTCGGCGTTCGAGATCCGCGCCGGGCCGGCGATGGCCATTTGCGCGACCTCGGCGGCGTGAAGCGCACGGCGCGAGGCCAGGCCGCGGATCTGCTCACGGCAGGAGAAGCCGTCAGCGATGATCAGCGTGTCGTCGGGTCGGCCGCGCACAGCGGGCAGGATGCCAAGCTCGGCCACCTTGATCGACACGGCGTGCTTGTCGCCGCGCTCGAAACCGAACGAGCCGGCCATGCCGCAACAGCCGGCGTCGAGGATCTCGGCTTCCACGCCGAGCCGGGCCAACAGCGCCCGCTGGTGCTCCGTCCCGAAAAGCGACTTCTCGTGACAGTGAACTTGAACCACGGCCCGGCCGCCCAGCAGCGGCCACGGAATGCGATCGGCCTCCTTGTCGACGAGCTCGCCGAAGAGGACCACCTGGCGTGCAAGGCGAGCGGCGCGCGGATCGTCGGGCATCAGGCCGCGCAGCTCGTCGCGGAAGACCGAGACGCACGAAGGCTCGAGCCCGACGATGGGAACGCCGCTGGCGATCGCCCCTTCGAGGCTGGCAAGCGTCCGCCGCAGCCGGCGCTTGGCCGCGTCGAGCATGCCGAAGTCATAGAGCGGCCGGCCGCAACAGACATCACCGTCAGGCACCACGACGTGGTAGCCCATGGCTTCCAGCACCTCGACGGCGGCCCAGGCCGTCTCGGGAAAGAAGTGGTCGTTGAAGGTGTCGGGCCACAGCACGACGTCGGGCTGGCCCACGTTCCATTCCGGGCGCGCGCGAAAACCCGCGCGGAACGTGCGACGCGCGAACAGCGGCAGCGTGCGTTCGGGCGCGATGCCCGCGACGCGTTTGATCAGCGCCGCCGTCGCGGGCGCGCGCGCGAGCAAGTTCACCAGCCCCGGGGCACGCGACGCCAGCCGCGCCCAGGTGTGGATGAGGCCCATGGCGTACGCGGCACGCGGTCGCAGCCGCCCCGCGTAGTGGTGGGCGAGGAACTCGGCCTTGTACGTCGCGACGTCGACGTTGACGGGGCACTCGCCCTTGCAGCCCTTGCAAGCGAGGCACAGATCAAGGGACTCGCGCACCTGCTCGTCGCGCCAGCCGTCGAGCTCCTGGCCACGCATCATCTCGAACAGCAAGTGGGCACGCCCGCGTGTGCTGTGTTTTTCCTCGCGCGTCGCCCGGTAGCTCGGGCACATCGTGCCGCCGTGCTCGCGGCGGCACTCGCCCACGCCCACGCAGCGGAGCGTCGCCCGGGTGAAGTCGCCGTCATCGTCGGGGTATCGAAAGTGCGTCTCGACGTGTGGCGGATGAAAGTCGGCGCCGAGGCGCAGGTTCTCGTCCGCCTTGAACGGGTCGACAACCTTGCCGGGGTTCATGCGCCCGTCGGGATCCCAGATCGACTTGAACGCGCGGAAGGCCTCGACCAGCTCGGGCCCGAACATGCGCGGCAAAAGCTCGGCGCGCGACTGACCGTCACCGTGCTCGCCCGAAAGTGAGCCGCCGAAGCGCACGACCAGCGCGGCCGCCTCCTCGAGGAACTCGTGGTATTCGGCGATCCCGCCCTTCGACTGGAGGTCGAAGTTGAGGCGCGTGTGCAGGCAGCCCTGTCCGAAGTGGCCGTAGAAGGCGCCGTCGTACCCGTGGGACCCGAGCAACTGGCGCAGCTCGCGCAAGTAATCGCCCATCCGCTCCGGAGGAACTGCCGAATCTTCCCATCCCTCCCAGGTGTCGGGCGAGCCCGGGATGCGCGCCGTCGCTCCCAGCCCCGACTCGCGCACCTTCCAGAGCTTTTCTTCCTGATCGGCGTCGTCGTAGATCTTGCCGCTGGGCCGGGGCACCGTGGCCGCAAGGCGCGCCAGCGCGACGGCGGCGCGCGCGTCGGCCTCGGCCTTGGTGTCGCCGCCGAACTCGACAAGCAGGAACGCATGGCCCTTGGGCAGATAGCGCAGGTACCGCTCGTGTAGCCCCTTCTTGTGGATGTCATCGATGAGGCGCTGGTCGATCGCCTCGAGGCCCATCGGGCCGTCGCGCATGACGTCCGGGACATGATCGGCTGCGGCATAGATGTCCGGGTAGCCGAGCACGAGCAGCGTGCGCGCCCGTGGCCAGGGCACGAGGCGCAGCGTCGCCTCGAGGACGGTCACGCACGTGCCTTCCGTGCCCACCAGCGCGCGCGCGACGTGAAAGCCGTTCTCGGGCAGCAACTCATCGAGGTTGTAGCCGGACACCCGACGGGGGATCTTCGGAAATTGCTTTCGCACCAAATCGCCGTAGCGGGCGATGAGGGCGCGCAGCCGGCCGTGAATTTCGCCGCGGCGGCCGCCCGCGCGCACGATCGCGTCCACCTCCGCGGGCGACGTGGCGCCCACACGCATGACGTCGCCGTCGTAGGTCAGCACCTCCAACTCCTCGACGTTTTCGGCCGTCCGGCCCGCCATGATCGAGTGCACGCCGCACGAGTTGTTGCCAATCATGCCGCCGAGCGTGCAGTGGTTGTGCGTCGACGGGTCGGGGCCGAATGTCAGGTCGTGCTTGTTCGCGGCGGCGCGCAGGTCGTCGAGCACCGTACCGGGCAGCACCCGCGCCCGGCGACCAGCGGGGTCGAGGTCGAGGATGCCGCGCAGGTGCTTCGACATGTCCAGGACGACGGCGACGTTGCAACACTGGCCCGCCAGGCTGGTCCCGCCGCCGCGCGAGAGCACGGGCGCACCGAAACGGCGGCATACGTCGACGGTTGCGACGACGTCGACCTTGTGGCGGGGCACAACGACGCCGATCGGGACCTGCCGGTAGTTTGAACCATCGGTGGCGTAGAGCGCGCGGCTGCCGGCGTCGAAGCGAACCTCGCCGTCTATCTCGCGCGCCAGAGCATCGGCCAGCGCGTCCACGTCGAGGCGTTTGCCCTCGAATGGCCGGGCCTCGCGCGCCCGCAGGCGTGACACGGGAACTAGGTCGGCGCTCTCCATGCCGTCAGCCTCGGTGTGGCTTCCACGTCGCGAGCATCTCGCGGTAGGTCTGGCGGACGACGCCACGCCAGTGGGGATCGCCCGAGAGCAGCGCCTTGCCCAGGGCGGCCGCCTGTTTGACCGTGATGTGCGGCGGCAGGGGCGGCACCTCGGGATCGGTGATCGCCTCGATGACGACGGGGCGGTCGGCTGCGAAGGCCTGGCCCCAGGCGCCGACAATCTGATCGGGACGGTCGACGCGGATTCCGCGCAGGCCGATCGATTCGGCGTAGCGCGCGTAAGGAAAGTCGGGGATATCTTGCGCGGCCTCCAGCTTCGGATCGCCCGACATCGCCCGCTGCTCCCACGTCACCTGATTGAGGTCGCGGTTGTTCAGCACCAATACCACCAGCCGCGGATCTTTCCACTCGCGCCAGTACTTCGCGATCGTCAGCAGCTCGCTGTTGCCGTTCATCTGCATGGCGCCGTCCCCCACCATGGCGACGACCGTGCGCTCGGGATAGGCGAACTTGGCGGCGACGGCGTACGGCACCCCCGGCCCCATCGTCGCCAGCGTCCCCGACAGCGATGCCATCATGCCGGGGCGGATCTTGATGTCGCGCGCGAACCAGTTCGCGGCCGAGCCCGAATCGCTGCTGAGGATCGCGCCGTCGGGCAGCTGGCGCGACAGCTCCCAGAACAATCGCTGCGGGTTGACCGGCCGCGCCTCGTTCAAGGCGCGCGCCTCGAGGACCTTCCACCAGTCGACCACGCTCTCCTCGATACGCTTGCGCCAGGCGCGGTTCGTCTTGCGCTTGAGGTGCGGCACCAGCGCTCGCAGGGTCTCGGCGGCGTCGCCCACCAGGTTGACCTCCATCGGGTAGCGCAGGCTGGTGCGGCGGGCGGCGAGATCGATCTGCACGCCCCGCGCCTGGCCCTCCTCTGGCAGGAACTCGGAGTACGGGAAGCTCGACCCGACCATCAGCAGCGTGTCGCATTCGGACATCAGCTCCCAGCTGGGCTTCGTACCGAGCAGGCCAATCGAGCCCGTGACCCACGGCAAATCGTCGGGCAGCACGGCCTTGCCCAGCAGGGCCTTGGCCACGCCTGCGCCCAGCAGATCGGCGACTGTCTCGACCTCCTCGGTGGCACCGAGCGCGCCTTGCCCGACCAGCATCGCGACCTTCTCGCCGCCGTTCAACACCGCGGCGGCCCGCCGGAGCGCGTCCTCGCGCGGGACGACCTTCGGCGGCTCGTAACCTATCCCGGTCAGCGCGGCGCCGTGCTCGTGCGGCGGCGTCTCGACGGCGTCCAGCTCTTGCACGTCCTTGGGCAGAATGAGGCAGGTCACCGTGCGCTCGGCCAGCGCGATGCGGACGGCGCGGTCGACGAGGTGGCGCACCTGCACCGGCGCCATGGCGGTCTGCACAAACTCGTGCGCGACGTCCTTGAACAACGACGCCAGATCGACCTCCTGTTGGTACTCGGCGCCCATCGACGCGCGCGCCGACTGCCCCACGATCGCGACCACCGGTTGGTGGTCCATCTGCGCGTCATAAAGCCCGTTCAGCAAGTGGATCGCTCCCGGGCCCGAGGTCGCCAGGCACACACCGACCTGGCCGGTGAACTTGGCGTGCGCGCAGGCCATGAACGCCGCCATCTCCTCATGGCGGACCTGGACGAACTTCATCTCCGGAACGCGGCGAAAAGCGCCGAACACGCCGAGGATGCCGTCACCGGGGTATCCATAGATCCGGCCCACCTTCCACGCGAGGAGGCGGCGGAGCACGTACTCGCCTACCTTCATTGTTCGTCTCCTTCGATCCAGAACCTAGTGCCGCTGTCGTCGGTGGCAACGGCCCGTCATGCCGCGAACCGTTCGGCGTCCTTCCGCTTGAAGACAAGGCCCAGCCCGGGTCGGCTCAGATCGGCGCGCAGCGCGCCGTTGCCGGGCACCGGCGCGCCGTCGAAGAAGAGAAGGCCTTCAATGCGTGCGTGGTCATGGAAGTACTCGATGTTCAGCAGCCGCGGCGCCGCCAGGCACGCGTGCCGGTGCAGCGCGGGCGCACAGTGGGCGGAGAGCGGCATCTGCCAGGCATCGCAGAGCGCCACGCGCAAGAAGCCGTCGGCCCTCCGCAGCGCGAGGCGTCCCCCTGCAAAACATCGACGGCGCCCGCAGCGAGCATCCGCCCGAAGTACACGCTGCGATAGCCTTACTCGCCGGCGGCGACGCGCATGGATGCCGGCATGCGATCACGCGCCAGCCGTAGGCCCGCCAGATCGTCAGCGCTGACGGGTTCCTCGAACCACGTCACGCCGAGCTCCGCGAACTGTTCGCCCAGCTGACATCCGTGGGAACGACCTCATGTTTCTGCTATCCGCGTCCAATTGAAGAAAGGAGACCAGCATATGCGCACGTCAAGGCAAGGACAAACCGCCCGACGAAATATCAAGAAAGCCATCGCGGCGGCCAAGAAGAAAAAGACCATCCAAAATCTGCCAAAGACAACGCGCCGCGCGCTTGGCAAGCAAGGGAACAAAGTCAAGCGCCAGCGTCACGGCCACTAGCTTTCCACCTCTAGCGATCACTGTTCCAGCGATCACTGTTCTAGCGATCATTGTTCCAGCGATCATTGGCGCACTGATAAATCTCGTACCGGCCGCCGCGGCGAGACGCTACGACCTCTTTCGGGGGACCTTCGCACCTTTTTTGCGCGCTTCCGAAAGGCCGATGGCGATCGCCTGTTTCCGGCTTTTCACTTTGCCATGACGTCCCTTCCCGCTCTTCAGCGTTCCTCGTTTCTTGCGCCTCATCGCGCTGCTCACCGCTCGTTTGGCCCCCGAACCATACTTCCTTCCTCTCGTGCTTCGCCTCATCGATACCACCTCGATATAAAGTTAGTCACTCTTCATCGCGGCGCAAAGTCCACACGACGTCGTGTCTCTGGCCGACGATCCGGCCGCTTGACCAAGCTCGGCCAGGCAATACGGTGTGCCCCACCAAGACCCGAGCGCGTCGCCTCCGAAGAGGCTGGGGCTTGGTCTTAAATATAACTGCCCGCTCATTGCTGAGCGGGCAGTTATGGACATAAGAGATCGGGCTGGTTTCAGATTTTCGCTGCGGTCGCCGCGTCTGGATTTCCGACAGGAGATTTAATGTCGGCCCTCGCCTCGCCGGTCGAGGACACGTCGCTGACCTTGCAGCGTGCAAGGATTTCCTTCGCCTTCTTCGTCCATTCAGAATTGTCCGAATGGACCGAAAGCAGAATTCCTCCCGCCTTGACCATGCCTTCATAGCGCTTGGCCTCGAACTCGGGAATGCCCCATCCCACCAAGGCACCGGTCACACCACCAACCGTGCCGCCAGCGCCCGCTCCGGCGAGAGAAGCCATGAGGGGACCAGCGGCGACAAAAGGCCCGAGCCCTGGTATCGCCAAGGCGCCGATTCCGACCAGCCATCCCAAGGTGCCTCCAACGGCCAGGCCAGCGCCGGCTCCTGTCGCCGCGCCCTCCGGCGCCTTGGTGTGCTTCTCGTGCGCAAAATTCCTGGTTCCCTCTTGGTCCGGAAAAAGAGCGGACACGTCGTCGTTGCGAAATCCAGCCATTCTCAATTCATCCACAGCCTGCTCCAGCTCAGGAATGCTGCGACAGATCCCAAATACAGCGGTGTTTTTGCCAGCCATTTGTTTTCTCCTCTTCTGTTCCATTTGATCGGTTGTCGATTTCGTCGGGGCTAACTGCCCACATTTGTCAGCGGGCGATCGAACTCAACCTTCAAACAGCACGCCATCGCCGGGACTCCCGCCGATTCGCGCTTTCGAGCGAGGACGAGCGCGCGAAACCCGGACCGGCGTTTCCATCTGCGGAACTAGCGCGGCTCAACGTTGCCTAACAGTGTCGGGGAAAGACAGGAGTCGCGATCGCTGACAGATCCGCGCTGCCCGCCGAACGAGCCGAGGTGGCGCGCGTGCGCGACACTCAGGCGAACGGCAGCAGATAAAGCGCGCCCAGCGGCGGCAGGGTCAGGCTCAACGAAAAGGGGCGCCCGTGGGCCGGGACGGGCGCCGCGTCCACGGCGCCGAAGTTGCCGTGGTTGCGGCCGCCAAATCCGACGCCGTCGGTGTTCAGCGCCTCGGCCCACGGGCCATCGAGCGGCACGCCCAGGCGATAGTTGAACCGCGGCACCGGCGTGCAATTGAAGACCGCCAGCAACGGCCGCGCCCCTGGGCCGCCCAATCGCAGGAAGGCGTAGACGCTGGTGTCGGCGTCGTCGGCCGCCACCCAGTCGAAGCCGCCCGGATCGGCGTCCCGCTGGTGCAGCGCCGGCTCGCTTCGATAAAGACGATTGAGCTCGCTGACCACAAGCTGCACCTGGCCATGCAGGGGCGATTGCCGCAAGAGGTGCCAGTCCAGGCTGCGGTCGTGGTTCCATTCATTGCGCTGGGCGAACTCGCCGCCGGCAAACAGCAGCTTTTTCCCGGGCTGCGCCCACATGAACGCGTACAGCAGCCGCAGGGTGGCGAACTTTTGCCAGTCGTCGCCAGGCATTTTTCCCAGCAGCGAGCGTTTTCCGTACACCACCTCGTCGTGCGACAGCGGCAATACGAACCGCTCGCTGAAGGCGTAGAGGCTGCGAAAGGTCAGCTGGTGGTGATGGTCGCGGCGGAACAGCGGATCGAGGGCGAAGTACGCGAGAGTGTCGTGCATCCAACCCATGTCCCACTTGAGCGAGAAGCCCAGGCCACCGTCGCCGGTCGGATGCGAGACCATGGGCCACGCCGTTGACTCCTCGGCGATGGTCAAGGTGTCGGGGTGGCGCTGCGCGACCGCACGGTTGACGGCACGCAAAAGCTCGACGGCGGCGCGGTTGTCGCGGCCGCCGTCCTCGTTCGGGATCCATTGGCCAGGCGGCCGTCCGTAGTCGAGATACAGCATCGAAGCCACGGCGTCGACGCGCAGTCCGTCCAGGTGATAACGGTCGAGCCAGAAAAGCGCGTTCGACAGCAGGAAGCTGCGAACTTCGTTGCGGCCGTAGTTGAAGACGGCGCTGCCCCATTCGGGGTGGCGTCCCTGGCGCGGATCGGCGTGCTCGTAAAGATGGGTGCCGTCGAAGAAGACCAGGCCGTGCTCATCTTCGGGAAAGTGCGCCGGGGTCCAATCAAGAATCACGCCGATGCCGCTTTGATGAAGGGCATCGACGAAGGCCATGAAGTCAGCCGGCGTTCCATAGCGGGCGGTGGGCGCGAAGAAGCCGGTCACCTGGTACCCCCACGAGCCATAAAATGGATGCTCGGCGATGGGCAAAAGCTCGACATGAGAAAAGCCGGTGCGTTGCGCGTGCTCGATCAACCGTGGCGCCAGCTCTCGATAACCAAGAAAGCGTTCCGGGCGCGCTGGATCGCGCATCCACGAGCCCAGGTGGACCTCGTAGATCGAAACGGGCGCGTCCAGCCGGTGGCGCGCGGCGCGGGCCTGCATCCAGCCGCCGTCGCCCCAGGCATAGCGCAGATCGGCAACCACGGAGGCGGTGCGCGGCGGCTCTTCGCTCGCGAAGGCGTAGGGGTCGGCCTTGTCGACGGCGTACCCGCCATAGCGCGAGCGGATCCGATACTTGTAGCGAGCACCAAACCCGACGCCAGGCGCGAAGCCCTCCCATATTCCGGACGCGTGTACGGCGCGCAATGGCAGCTGGCCGGCGGACCAATTGTTCCAGTCGCCGATCACGCTGACCGTCTCTGCGTTGGGCGCCCACACCGCGAAGCGCGTGCCGGGGTTGCCGTCTTGCGACGCCGGGTGCGCCCCCAGCGTCTCGTAGAGGCGGGCGTGTGTTCCTTCGCCGAAAAGATGAAGGTCGACATCTCCGAAGATCGACGGCGTCGCCGGCGCGCGATCCTCCGCTGTCATCGTGGGACTTTTTCGCCCGTCAGAGCACACAGACCGCGCAACGGGATGTCCACCCAATCGGGGCGGTTGTTGGCCTCGTATTCAATCTCGTAGAGCACCCGCTCGAGCTGGAAGAAGCGCATCATCAGCGAAAGCTGCGCGGGGTCGGGCGTGGTGCGCGTGGCGCTGGGCGCACGGCGAATGACGGGAAGGAAAGGCGCATCGCCCACCTGCTGCAGATAGCCGCGCTGGAAGGCTGCCGCGACCGCGTCTTTCCAGCTGGCCAGGAATTCCAGCACGGGCGGCTCCCTCTCTTGCGGCAAGCGGCTTTTTCTCGACGACGCTCGCTGGCGCAGCACCGCCTCGGGCGCGTAGTCAAACGAGCGCAGCATGCCGACCACGTCCCGCAGGGGTGACGCCTTGGCGCGGCGTTCAGCCAGCGGACGAGCCGGCTCGCCCTCGAAGTCGATGATCACAAAGTCGTCCTGGCGGCACAGCACCTGGCCAAGGTGCAGATCGCCGTGAATGCGCGTCTTGAGTACGTCCAGCGGTTCATCGCGAAAATCATCGAGCAGGGCGCCGATAAGCCGGCGTTCGTCGCTGGCGGGATCGAGCAGGCGGGCCGCGCGGGCGCGCAGGAGAGGCGGCAGCTTCTCCAGATGGCTTGGCAGGGCGTCCACCGTCCGGTGCAGCATCGCCTGCACGCGCGACACGGCGGCGGCGCGATCGTCACTGGTGAGGGGCATGGGCGCGAATGCCGGATCGGGTTCGCCGCCATCGGCAGGCGCGGTATCCAGCAGCGCCTGGTGCAGTTCGCCCGTGCGCCGACCCAGCGTCTCGGCGCGCGCCACCATACTGGTCATCGCCGGCGCGGTGGCGTCGGTTGTGACCGACATGACGTTGACCCGATCGACGGCGGCATCCAGCTCACGCAGCGTCCACGACCAGGCGTCACCGTCGTTGGGGAGAAATTCATGAATCACGGCCAGGCTGTGTTCGGCGCCGCCGGCGGCGTGCCAATAAAGCGCGCCCAGCACACGAGGCGTGGGCGGCTGCCGGCGGTGCCCGGTCAGAAAATGACCCAGTTCCAGCTCGGGGTGGAGCCCGGCCATCACCTGGCGGTAGACCTTCAACAAAACCCTCTGGCCAAGAATGATGGTCGAGTTGCTCTGTTCGGTCCTGGACACCTCGACCGGTAATAACTGCTGGGCGCTGCTCTCCCGAAGCGCGGCCGACCCTTCGCCCTGCAACGCGCCGGCCTGGCCCACCCGTGTTTTTGCCTCGCTGGCGACAGCCAGCAAATTCCCGGCGAGTCCGCCGGTGGCTAGCCCGTCGACCAGCGCGCCGCCGGTCGAGCCCAGCCAGGCGATCAGCGCAGGCGGCCTGCTGTCGGCGAGCCGCCGGGCGTTCGCGCCGTCGGCCGGCAGCACCGCCACCGCATAACACTCGGGATCGCCGAATTGATAGTCGATCTCCAGCAGGATCAGCGCGGAGCTGGGCGCCGCGCTGGGCCCGTCGAGAGGAATCACGTCGGCGATGCGGGCGCCGCGCGCCGGGCGGGTCTTGGCCCGATACCAGCGTCGCGGCTGCACGTACGCCAGCAGCGTTGCCGCCAGCTCTTCGTGCGACGCCGCCTGCAAGATCTCCGGCCAGGCGGCGCGCAGCTTGGGTGCCGGCGGTTCGACGCTCACAGGTAGTACTCGAACGCCTGCTCGGAGCGGACGTGGCGACGGAGGTGAAATATGTGGGCGGGCATCGTCTTTGGATCCAGGTCAACGAAGGCGCGCGCGCCGCTCCACAGGTAGCGGGCGTCGCCGAGCAGATCGTGAACCTGGAACGAGCTGCTCGCCGCCAGCCCCAGCGCCGCCTGATCAAGCGTCAGCCACCCGCTTTGCGCGCGATGGGGATCCAGATTCACCACCACCAGCACCACGTCCGATTTGTCCGCTGTCGACCGGCTGTAACAGAAGACGGCGTCATTGTCGGTCATGTGCACGACCGTCCCGCCCAGCTGGCGCAACGCCGGTCGGTCGCGCCGGATGCGATTGAGGCGCCGCAGGACCGGCGCCAGCGTGTTCGGCTGATCGAGGTTCCACGCGCGCACCTGGTACTTTTCGTTGCGGGCGTACTCCTCGGTGCCTTCCCGGGCCCGCGTTTCTTGTAGCTCGAACGCTGGACCATACACGCCCCAGTTGGGTGACAGCGTGGCGGCCAGGACGGCGCGCACGATGAAGGTGCCGCGCGTCCCGTTTTGCAAGTGCTCGGGCAAAATATCGGGCGTGTTCGGCCAAAGATTGGGGCGAAAAAATTCCTTCGTCTCTCGCCCGTCGAGAGAACGCACGAACTCGGTCAGCTCGGCCTTCGTGGTGCGCCAGGTGAAGTAGGTGTAGGACTGCGAAAAACCCAGCTTGGCCAGGGCGCGCATCAGCTTGGGCCGGGTGAAGGCCTCGGCCAAGAAAATCGCCCGCGGCTCGCGCGCCTTCACGCTGGCGATGCACCAGCGCCAGAACGGAAGCGGTTTGGTGTGCGGATTGTCGACGCGAAAGACCGTCACGCCCTGCTCGATCCAGAACAAGAAGACGTCGCGCAGCTCGTCCCACAGGCTTTCCCATCCGGCGCCGGTGAAATCGAACGGGACGATGTCCTGGTATTTTTTGGGCGGGTTTTCGGCGAACTGGATCGTTCCATCGGCGCGGCGAAAGAACCACTCCGGGTGGGCGCGCAGATAGGGATGGTCGGGCGACGCTTGCAACGCGATGTCCAGCGCCACCTCCAGCCCGAGCCTCCGGGCCGCGCTCATGAAATGACGAAAGTCCTGCAAGGTCCCCAGCAGTGGGTGCACCGTCGTGTGTCCGCCCTCCTCGCTGCCGATTGCCCACGGGCTTCCCGGGTCGGTGCCGGTCGCGGTCAGGCTATTGTCCGGGCCCTTGCGGTGGGTGCGCCCGATGGGGTGGATGGGCGGCAGATAGACCACGTCAAAACCGAGGTCGGCGATGTATGCCAGGCGGTCTTCCGCTTCCTTGAATGTGCCGTGTGGCGGCGGCGCCGGGCCGTCCGCCGCCGCTGAGACACCGGCGCCCGCGCGCGAGCGAGGAAACATTTCGTACCAGCTGCTGAAGGCGGCCAGCGGCACGTCGACGACCACGGCCAGCGGCGGCTGGTGGCTGGTGGCCAGCCGATCGTCGGGATGCAGGCGCATCAAAGCCGCCGTCTCTTCGCTCAAGGCGGCGGCGATTGTCTCGGTCGATGCAGGGGCGGCGGACGCGGCCAGCCGGTCGGCCAGCTGGCGCAGCGTCGCGCGCGCGGGATCGGCGGCGCGATCAGCGGCGGCGGCCAGCAACGCCGCACCGCCGCGCAGATCGACGGCGATGTCTTGCCCATCGGCGATCTTCCGGGTCACCGCCCAGACCCAGCTTTGCCAGCTGTCGACCCAGGCCTTGACGGTGTACTCCCAGATCCCCAGCGCATCGACGCTGAACACCGCCCACCAGCGATCGTCCTCGCGCTGGCCGCCGAGCACCGGCTGCACCGCCGAGGCACAAAGCGGCACCTCGTGCCACGCAGGCGCGGCGGCCCTGCGATAAAGCAGGCGCCCCGCCAGTTTGTCGTGGCCGTCGGACAGCAGGTCCGCTTGTACCAGCAAGCGATCGCCGAGCACGCGCTTGATGGGATGGCGTCCGCCGTCGACGCTGGGACGTATATCGTCGATGATCACGCGGGTCGGTCGCTCCGGCCTTCCGACCGGACGAACCGACCCATCGACTGGCTGCACCACCACGAGAGCAAACGTGAGGGTGTCCTGGTGGTTTTCAATGGGCCCGGTAGACTTTGGGTTGTTTTCCGAAGGACTGACGACCACCATTCGCGCGGCGTTGCGCGCCCTAGGCATCGAGCGCCTGACCCTGGCCATTCACGACGCCAGCTTTCCCAGCACGTCCGACGAGGATATCGGCCGCGGCTCGCCGTATGGCCAGGGCGCGCGAAAACTGCTGCACTTCGCAACGGCCATCGGCTTCGACAGTTTGCAACTGGGCCCGCAGGGAGACGTGTCGGAGTCGAACCCGTCTCCTTACGACGGCGCCCTGTTCAGCAAGAATCCCCAATCCATTGCGCTGGCCACGCTGATCGAGGATCCGCTGTGGGCGCCGCTGGCCGCCGGGCTGCTGGCGCCGGTCGTCGACGATCGTCCCCTCGGTCCGTCCGCGCGCGGGCAACACGCCAGCGCCTGGCGCGCGGCCCGGCGGGTGCTGGCGTCGTTGCACGAACGCTTTTGCGCGCGCCCGGACGCCGCCGGTGGCGAACTGTCCCGGCGCTTTGACGCCTTCCGCGCGCGCTGGGGCACCACCCTGTGGGCCGACGGGCTCTACGAGGCGCTGACTGCTCAGCACGGCAGCGACGATTGGCGTCGCTGGGCGGACGACGATCCGGCGCGCCCGGATCAAAGACTGTTCTCCCCTTCGTCGCCCGCCGAGGCCGAGCGGGCCCGGCACCGGCGCGCGGCGCTTGCGGCCGTGCCTTCGCCCGCGAGGGAGCGGTACCTTTTCGGGCAGTTCGTGCTGGACCAACAGCACCAGGCATTTCGCGCGGCGGCCGGCGCGGCGTCGCTGGCGTTGTTCGGCGATCTACAGATCGGGTTTTCTCCCCGCGACGTCTGGAGCCAACGGGCGCTTTTTCGCGACGACTATCTGATGGGCGCGCCACCCAGCCGCACCAACCCTGCCGGTCAACCGTGGGGCTATCCGGTGCTGGACGTGGACCGCACGCCGGGGGGCACGCTGGCCCTGCTGGCGGCGCGGATCGATCGCATGATCGTCGATTTCGACGGCCTTCGCGTCGATCATCCGCACGGACTGGTCTGCCCCTGGGTTTACGCGGCGGCCGATCCCGATCCCGCGGCGGCGGTGATGCGCGGCGCGCGGCTGCGCTGCTCGCCCGCCCTGCCCGACCATCCGGTCCTGGCCGCGGTGGCCATCCCCGCGCTCGATCAGCTGGCCCGCGATCCGGGGCTGGCCCGTTATGCCGACGACTGGGTGCGCACGCTGCGGCCAGAGCAGGTGGACCGTTACGGGCTGCTGTTCGACGCGGTGATGGCCCGGGTGCGCGCCGCCGGCCGCCGCGAGTCCGACGTCGTCTGCGAGGTCCTCAGCACCTGGCCTTATCCCTTGCGCCGGGTGATGGAACGGTATGGCCTGGGCCGTTTTTGCGTCACGCAGAAGGCTGACCTGGCGCGGACCGATGACGTCTACCGCGGCGAGAACGCCTCCGAGCGCGACTGGATCATGGTCGGCAACCACGACACGCCGCCCATCTGGTCGCTGGCCGATGCCTGGCATGGCACCGCCGCCGGCAGCGAGCGCGCGCTGGCCCTGGCCCGGCGCCTTTCCCCGCGGCCGGCGCTGCGCGCCCGGCTGGCGCGCTGGTTCGATCGCCATCCGCACCACCTTTGTCAGGGGCTGTTCGCCGAGCTGTTCGTCGGTCCGGCGCGCCGGATCTCGGTCTTCTTCGCCGATCTTTTCGGCAGCCGCGACATTTACAACCGCCCGGGCGTCGTGCATCCGGACAACTGGACGCTGCGTTTGCCGCCAGAGTTCGCCACCGAGTACGTTCAGCGCAGCGCGCGCGGCGCTGCCTTCAACCCTCCGCTGGCGCTGGCGCTGGCGCTGCTGGCCCGGGCAGCGCGGCCGGGCAGCGAGACAGACGCCCTGCTGTTACGCCCGCTCATCGACGGCGCGCGCCAGCTGGCGCCAGCCATCGACCCGGAGATCTGGGCGTTGCTGGACGCAGCGCTGGCCCCTTCCTGATCGTCAATTACTGACGATGAGATCGACCAGCGCCAGCAACGGGATGGCGATGGTGTCGCCCGTCGAGGTCAACTCGTCGCTGAGCTCGAGGAAAGCTTTCTCGATGAGGTGGACCTCGAGAACCCGGGGAAGATCCTCGACGGCGGGCATGAAGGGCGCGCCGGCTGTGCCCTCGAGATAGGCGCGCAAGAAGGCCGCCGAGATCCAGCGGTGCCAGGCTTCTGCCCAGGGCATGGCCAAGGCGTGATCTTCCTGCCGGACGATGGCCCCGTTCAGGATCGCCGACAGCGCCGCGTAGTGAAACGATCGCATCATGCCCGCCACGTCGCGGAAGGCCGAGTGCTTGCGACGCCGGTCGGCCAGGGTCTCGCCGGCCCGGCCTTCAAAGTCGATGATCACGAAGTCCTTGCCCGTACTCAGCACCTGATCAAGGTGATAGTCGCCGTGGGTGCGGATGCGCAGCCCGGTCAGCCGCTGGGTCAGCAGCGGCTCCAGAACCTTGAGAATGCGTTCCGAGTTGGCAGCCAGCTCCTGAGCGGGAGCGGCGGCGGCGGCCGGCAGCCAGCCCATGCTTTCGCGCAAGCGGCGCAGCGTCTTGCCGGCCAGGTTGCGCATCGACTGGTACTTGGAACGCCGGTCCAGCACCACGTAAGGCTCGGGCCGGAACGCTGGCGTCAGGTGATCGGAGGCCAGCGCCAGGTGCAGATCGGCGGTGCGCCGGCCCAGCAGCGCGGCCGTGTCCAGATAGGTGCCGATGACCTCGCGAACGATCGCCGGCACCTCGACCCGCGCGGCGTCCAGCGGCCGGCGGGGCGTGTCCGGCGGCGGCGTCTCGCGATGGCGGGTGACCACGCGTTCGAAGAACCGGCGTAGCTCTTCGCGGGCGTGCGTCCAGGCGGTGCCTTCGTTGGGCACGTAGGCCTCCAGCACCGCCAGCGTCGACGGTTCGGCGCGCCCGCGCCGCAGCTCCAGCGCGCCCACCACCAGTGGCGTCAGCGCCGGCGCGTGCTCATTGAGAAAGCGCGTCACCTCGAGCTCAGGGCTGATCCCGTCTTCGACGCGGCGGAACATCTTCAAAAGATAGCGATCGCCATAGCGCAGGGCGGCCGCTGCGTGTTCGGCGCTGATGTTCATCGGATCGATGTCAGGCGGTTCCAGGGTCGCGAAAGGCGTGGCCTCGACGGAGGTGGCGGCCCCGGAGATCCGGCGCCGCTCGACCAGGTTCGACAGCAGCAGCCGCGCGGTGGGACCGTCCTCGGCGGCGTCGATCAGGGTCGTCTCGCCGCCGGACGAGTGAAGCACCGCCACCACCGCCGTCGCTGGCAGCGCGCGGCCTCCGCTGACCAGGGCCAGCGGAATCACGAACCGCTCTGGCTCGGTGCTGGCAAAGTCGACCCGAAAAACCAGCAGGTGAACTCCGCGCCATTCGATGGCGTCCTCGATGCGTACACCAGTCAGATCCTTCCAGCGCCGCGCGAACCAGCGCCGCGTGTGCAGAAATGCCGGCAGCGCTTCTTCCAGCGCCGAGCGGTCCATGCCGTGCAGGACACTGCGCTCGTTCGCCACCTCGATGGTCGGCGGTCGGTAGCTGGCCACCGCCTCGGCCTCCACCTCCGGCGGGGGCGTCTCCAGCGACAGCCAGTAAAAGGCGTGCCCGCCCAGCGTCAGCAGGTACGGCGCCTCGCCGATCGGGGGCAGCTCGGTACGGCCCATCAACTCGACCGGATGCATGCCCTTCCATTTCGACAAGTCGAGTTCAACGAACTGGACGAAACGAGAGAGATTGGCGACCACCAGGATCGCTTCGTTGTCGAGCTGACGAATGAAGGCCAGCACGCGATGATTCGACGGCGTGCAGAACTCGATACTGCCGCGTCCGAAGGCCTGAAACTGCTTGCGCAGCGCGATCAGCCGCTTGGTCCACCACAGCAGCGAGTTGGGACTGTTTTGCTGAGCCTCGACGTTGACCGCTTCATAGTGGTACTCGGGATCGATGGTGATGGGCAGGATCAGCCGCTGGGGATTGGCTCGAGAGAAGCCGGCGTTGCGATCGGCGCTCCACTGCATGGGCGTGCGGACACCATTGCGATCGCCCAGAAACACATTGTCGCCCATCCCGATCTCGTCGCCGTAGTACATCACCGGCGTACCCGGCAGGGAGAACAAGATTCCGTCCAGCAGCTCCATCTTGCGGCGATCATTGCCCACCAGCGGCGCCAGGCGGCGGCGGATGCCCAGGTTGATGCGCATCTCGCTGTCGTTGGCATAGGCGCGGTACATGTAGTCGCGCTCCTCGTCGGTCACCATCTCCAGCGTCAGTTCATCGTGGTTGCGCAAGAACAACGCCCACTGGCAATTGGCCGGGATCTGCGGCGTTTGCGCCATGATGTCCATGATCGGAAAGCGATCCTCCATGTGAATCGACATGAACATGCGCGGCATGATCGGGAAGTGAAAGTTCATGTGGCACTCGTCGCCGTTCCCGAAATACGACGCCGCGTCCTCCGGCCACTGGTTGGCCTCGGCCAGCAGCATGCGGTCGCGGTACTTGGTGTCCACGTGCGCGCGCAGCTTCTTCAAAAAACTATGGGTGGCCGGCAGGTTCTCGCCGTTGCTCCCCTCGCTTTCATAAAGATAGGGCACGGCGTCCAGGCGCAGCCCGTCGACGCCTTTGTCCATCCAGAAGTCGACCACCGCCAGCAGCGCTTCGTGAACCGCCGGGTTCTCGAAGTTCAGATCCGGCTGGTGAGAATAGAAACGATGCCAGAAGTACGCACGGGGCACCGGATCCCAGGCCCAGTTGGAGGGCTCGAAGTCTTTGAAGATGATGCGCGCGTCGGAATACCGTTCCGGGGTGTCGCTCCAGACATAGAACTCGCGCTCGACCGAGCCGCGTGCTGCTTCTCGCGCGCGCCGGAACCAGGGATGCTTGTCGGAGGTGTGGTTCAACACCAACTCGGTGATGATGCGGATCTTCCGCCGATGCGCCTCCTCCAGCAGGCAGTCAAAATCGGCCAGCGTTCCGGCGTCCGGATGCACATCGGTGTAGTCGGCGATGTCATACCCGTCGTCACGGAGCGGCGACGGATAAAACGGCAACATCCAGATGGCGGTGATGCCCAGGTCCTGCAGGTAATCGAGCTTGGACGTCACGCCGGCAAAGTCGCCGATGCCGTCACCGTTCGAATCGAAGAACGAGCGGACGCGCAGCTCGTAGAAGACGGCGTCCTTGTACCAAAGTGGATTGCTCCCCAGGCGGTCGTCCCGCCGAAAGGACACCATGCGCGCGCGCTTCATTCCTGGAATCGGAACATAGGCGCGACCCCGCGATCCGCAAGGCCGGGCGACGGCGAACCTTGCCGTCTCGCTGCCGCCGTGCCCGCTGCGCGCTCAGCTTTCTTCGCCCGCCCGGTGTCGAGCCGGGCGCTGGCGGCCGGCGGTCAAGTTGTACGCGGTGTTGACCAACGACAGATGCGAAAATGCCTGGGGAAAGTTTCCGAGCAGACGGTTTGCCTGCGGGTCGTACTGCTCAGAGAGCAGCCCGACGTCGTTGCGCAGGTTCAACAATCGTTCAAAGAGCCGAACGGCATCGTCGTGTCTGCCCAGTTGCTCATAGACATCGGCCAGCCAGAAGCTGCACGGCAGGAACACGCCTTCCCCGGGCGGCATCCCGTCGGCCGCCGTCTGATCGTCGTCGGTGAGATAGCGCCTGACGAAACCATCGTGCAATAGCTGGCGCTCGACCGCTTCGACGGTCGCCGCCACCCGCGGATCGTCGGGCGGAAGAAAACCGACCAGCGAAACCAGCAGCAGCGAGGCGTCCATCGCCGTCGCGCCGTAGGTCTGGGTGAAGGTCTTTCCCTTTTGATCGTAGCCTTGGGCGCAAACTTGAGAATGGATCTCGCTGCGGATGGCGCGCCAACGATCGCTCGGCCCCTTGAGGCCGAAGTTGTCGACGGCCTTGATCGCCCGATCGAACGCCACCCATGCCATGATCTTCGAATGCGTGAAGTGCTGCTTCGGCCCACGCACCTCCCAGATTCCGTGATCCGGCTGGCGCCAGCGGGTCTCCAGGAATTCGAGCAGCGTCTTCTCCAGGGACCAGGCCCAGGGATCTGCGGCGATGCCCAACCGCCGCGCCTGGTGAAGAGCGTCGCTGATCTCGCCGAAGACATCCAGCTGCAATTGCCCGTAGGCGGCGTTGCCGATGCGGACCGGCCTCGATTCGGCGAACCCGGGCAGCCAGTGGGCTTCGTGCTCTTCCAGGCGGCGCTCGCCGGCCACGCCGTACATGATCTGCAGCCGCGACGGATCTCCGGCGGCGGCACGTAATAGCCATTCACGCCACGCCTCGGCCTCCTCCACGTACCCGCCCAGCATGAGGGCGTAAAGCGTCAGTGTGGCGTCGCGCAGCCAGCAGTAGCGATAGTCCCAGTTGCGCATGCCGCCGATCTTCTCGGGCAGCGACGTGGTGGGCGCGGCAACGATGCCGCCCGTGGGACCAAAAGTCAGCGCCTTCAATACCCGCAGCGAGCTGCCCACTGCTTCTTTCCAGGGCCCGTCGTAGGTGCAGCGACTTGACCAGGATCGCCACCATTGGTCAGTCTCGGCCAGCGCCGCCAACGGATCAACGGATGGCGGCAGCGGCTGGTGCGAGGGAAACCAGGTCAGCGCCGCCACCCGTCGCTGTCCGGCGGCGATGTCGAAATGTCCCACCGTCGATAGATCTTTTCCATGGACCGCGATGTCACTGCGCAGGCACAGGGCATCGGGGCCGGCGGTGAGGGTCAGCGTTCCTTCGCGCCGGCGCACCCACGGCGTGACGCGCCCGGTGTCAAAACGAACCACCAGGTCGAAACCCATCGCCACCTGCCCGACGAGCCCTTCCACGACGCGGATGAGGTTCGGTAACCCGTCCCGGATGGGCATGAAGTCCACGATCCGCACCACGCCTTGCGCGGTGGTCATCTCGGTCTCCAGCACCAAGCTGTCCTGGCGATAACGCCGACGCACGCTGCGCACGCGATCCCGCGGCGCGATCAGCCAGCGTCCGTGATCGCGATTGCCCAGCAGCGCCGCAAAGGCCGCCTCCGAATCGAAACGTGGCAGGCATAGCCAGTCGATCGACCCATTCCGTCCCACCAGCGCGGCGGTTTGGCTGTCGCCGATGATGGCGTAGTCTTCGATGCGGCCTGGCGTCTCCGCTGATGATTCGTCAACCGGCGGGCGAGTCATGGCGACACACTGTAATCGCGCTTGAGGTCGTGCGGATTCATGAGCACACGATACTCGTGAAGCCGGAGGTCATTGGCTGGACAAGTTCGGTGATTCTGTTTCTCACCCTCTCGCAACAGGTGTGGAAACAGTGGAAGGACGGTTCGACGAAGGGAGTCTCGAGGTGGCTTTTCGTCGGGCAACTGGCGGCGTCACTGGGATTCACGATCTACAGCCTTCTCAAGCGGGACTGGGTCTTCGTGACCACCAACGGAGCCATGGTGATGAATGCCTTGGTCGGTTGCCTCGTGCTTCGCCACAACCGGCGCCCGCCTAGAAACTCGGACTGACATGATCATTCCCAGGGCCAGGTCCCACGAGGATACGTGGCCAGGTTCTGATGATGTTCCGCGGTTCCTCAAGCTGCGGCATCTGCCTGTGCCTCTCGAAGGGTCGCCGTGTCGAATTCCAGGCAGCAGATCCGATGGACTTTCATCTCGTGCTCCCCGGTGTTGTGGAATGAAATTTTCGGGTCACGCGGAGACGATCTTTTTCGACGGCCCTGCCACAACCCTGTGCATCAGCTCGTGCTGATCAAGACTCGCATCCTTGGCTATCGGCCCGCAACGCATGAAACTTCCGGCTCTTGTCATCGGTTACGCAAATGCACACGTTGGCAGTCGAGCGAAGGAGTCATCCGTGCGGGTATCACAAGTGACGTGATCATCGCGAGCGGTGTTCCTACGGGCGCCAGGCGACCGACGAGGACCTCGTGTCTCCGACTCGACACACGTTCATCACCGAGATCGTGAAGCAGGAAGCGAAGCCAGGGTCGGCGAGATCTTCCGCGACAACCCGGCTTTCGGCACGCCGACACAGGATCGCGCAATTTCTTGGTCAGCATGATTTGCTCCGCGGTCATGGCAAGCGAACTCCTGCTCGACCTGGCCGGTCGTCTGCGGAACTTCAGGTTGCCGTGCTCACGTGGACTTGTCCCCGTTTTTGAGGCGATCGTCAACACGCTGGTTATCCGCGGCGAGCGCTGACGTGGGATCGCTACCGCCTCGGTTCTCGATCACCAACGCCATCACGGCGAGTTTGACGGCGATCGAGCGGGCGCGCGGGTTTCTAGAGGCGGCGACGCTCTCCGACGATTGGATCTCGCGCATGAGCAAGCGCGCACTTCTGCTCGAGGCGCACCACACAACCCACATCGAGGGGACCCATCGACGACCTAGGATTTGAACGTGGACAGGAGGGCGGCTGTGGTGCTGTCGGGCTTGACGAGACATCCGGAAGAAACCATCACGGCAAGTGTATCGTCCGCGTCTCCATAAACTTTGGCGCCTGGCGGCCACAACGGCAACTTCAACATAAAACAGCGAGGTCCAGGTGGCGGTCGTCGCGGCTCGGGCCATGTGACATATCGAAACGACGGCCAGCTCCACTACTTCCTTGGCTGCGATGCCATCGCGACCATCGCCGCCACCGCCGTCTCGACGGATGGCAGCGCGGCGATCTCGTCGGCGATCCGTCGTGCGGCGCGGCCGAAGTCGGCGACCGCCAGCACGCGCGCGACGGCGGCCCCAAGGATGCCGGCGTCCGCGCCCGGCAAGGCAAGCCCGGCGCCCACGGCGGCGATGCGGCGCGCGTTGTGCGGTTGATCCGCACCCTGAGGCACCACGACCATCGGGACGCCGGCGGCCAGTGAACCGCGAACCGTGCCGGAGCCGCCGTGGCACACCACCGCCGCCGCGCGAGCCATGACGTCGCGCTGCGGAACCCACTCCTCGACGTGGACGTTGGCGGGAATCGCTCCCAGTGTTCCCTCCTCCATGCCGCGCCCGGTGGTGAGCAGCGCGCTGACTGGTAGGCTCGCGATCGCGTCCAAGGCCGTGCGATAGACCCCGCGCAAGGCCGGCGACGTGCCGACGATGGTGCCGAACGTGATGTAGACGAGCGGCCGCTCGTCACCTGGCGGCGCCCAGGTGGCCGGCGCGGCGCCCGGCGCGTCCTCGATCATGCGAACACGGAGAGGCGGCTGCCCTATTGCCACCGAAGAATCGTCAAGCGACGCCGGGAAGGCGCTGAACACCGGCTCCCCGCTCAGGAACAAAGTCCCGCTCGCAGTCAGGCCGGCAGCGCGCCGGAGCTCGTCGAGGGGGTCCGCCGCCAGAGCGGGGATGATCTCTTCGAACGAGACCATGTGTACCGCCACGCGAGCGTGGGGTACCCCCGCGCGCTCGGCCGCCACCGCTGAGGCGAACTCCACCGAGTCGCGCACCACGAGGTCGGGCCGCCAGGTGTCGATCGTCTCCATGAGCTGGGGAAGGGCCGCCTTCGCGTTCAGGCCCGCGAAGAGCTCCCGGATGGCGAGGGCCAGACTCTCATCGGGAGGCGCCCCGCGGAGTCGGGCCCAGATCGGCGCCAGCGTTGCGTCCCCCGGATGACCGAACGGCGCATGGGCGAGTCCCGCCGCGCTCAGCGTCTCCGCGATGTCGACCGGCCCGGCGATCTTGACTTCGTGCCCGTGCGCCTCGAGCGCGTGCGCGTACGGCAACAGCGGCTGGAGATGCCCGGCTCCCGAGTCGACGAGAACAAGACGCGCATGCGGAGATCCCTAACAGCCGCCAGGGATCCGCGATACCCAAAAGGGCGGAGCCGAAGCCAACTGGGATTGCGCGCTGACCTGGAGAGTGCCCATCGGGTCACTTTTCAATGTGGACGTCGAGATCCCGCTCTCGCTGGTCGCCAAGGCTGCCTAGGGAGGGCGCTACCGAGCCTGCGGAGCCGAGCCCTGGGCCCGTGCGGTCAACCGCAAGCCGTGGCACACTAGAAACGCGATGCGGTACGAGCGAATCACTCTCCGATCTGATCAGATGGGTGGCCAGCCGTGTATCCGGGGGCTCCGCATACCGGTGGCAACGGTCGTCGGCATGGTCGCAGACGGTATGTCCCACGACGAGATTCTCGCCGTTCATCCGGATTTGGAGCAGGCCGATATAGGCGAGGCTCTCCGTTACGCGGCTGAGGCCGTCCGCGAGCGCGAACTGCCGCTCAAGACCGTGGCGTGAAATTCCTGATCGACAACGCCCTTTCACCGATCGTTGCTACGGGCCTGCTGGCGGCCGGCCACGACGCCGTCCATGTTCGCGATTACGCCATGCAAGCCTCGACCGATCAGGAGATTCTCGCGCGCGCCGTGGCCGAAACGCGCGTCGTGGTCTCGGCGGATACCGACTTCGGAACCCTTCTGGCCGCGCAGGACGAGGCACGTCCTTCGGTCGTCCTCTTCCGCCACGGAACCGAGCGGCGGCCAGAACGGCAACTGCAGCTCCTCCTCGCAAACCTTTCCCCGCTGCAGGCCGATCTCGAGGCAGGTGCCGTCGTGGTTTTCGAGCAGGCACGAATTCGGGTTCGACGATTGCCTATCGGCCGATGATTGCCCGGCCTCGGGCCTCCTAAAGGACGCCGCAACAGAAGGTGCTGCCCGCACTAGCGAAGGCGGGGCAGTCGCGTGCGGGCGCGCGGGGCTACCGCGCCCGCATCCTCGAACGTTCCATGATGCCGTTCGATGAACGCATCGCGCTCGACGGGATCGGGCGTGCAGCGACGCGGCCATTGGAGAGCAAACACCTCATAGACCCGCCCCCGTGCGCGTCTACACCCGAGGATGCCGATGCCCGATGCGATCACATACTCGAACAGCCGAGGATCTTTCTCGCGCAATTCCACAGCAGCTTGACCTAGCTGAGCCTGAACAGGGACTGCGATCCACACGCGGTCGGCGAAACGAGTGTAGTTATGAGCCTGCTGCACCGCGCGGGCGTTGAAATCGAGCTTCACCTCCACGCAGGTCAGGTCGACGACATCGGCGGAACGCCAGTGAACAGCAATGGCGTCGACGTTCTCGAACTCGTTGCCAGGACGCTCGCTGTGAACGTCAAATGCCACCTCGTGATTCTCACCGGCAAATTCAGATGCGTATAGATCGCTCAGCGCATCGACGACGAATGGCACCAGGCGTGCCTCCTCTTGCCGAGCTTTGCGGCGTACTCGAACCTCCTCGCCGCCCTGGGCCTCTTTCTCTACGGTCTCAACGGCGATCTTCTCGGCGAGATTAGCGGCATTTTCTGCTTCGGATTCGCGCTGCTTGATCTGATGACGAAAGGCTTCTTCGGTGTAGAAGCTCTTGCCGTGATGTTTCCACGCCAAGGGTGGTCGAGGCCTCGCATCGTCTGCTGGCGCGTCGAAGTCAAAAAACTTCAGGCCGCTGACCAACTGCCGGGCGTCCCCTATTCCCTTCCGCTCAAGCTCTTTGCGGAGAGCGAGACTGCTGACGCATCCGTCCGAGCGCTGGAACATCTGGCCGAGTAGCTCGGTCGCCGCAATCCAATCGGCCCTCGAGCTCGCATCGCTTGCCGAATCCTCAACCAGCGTGCTCAGCGCCTGCGCATTTGCTTGCATTTCCCACTCCTCCGCCATCTGGGTTAACGGCTTGAGCAGGAGGCTCGACAAATTGCGATGTAAACTTGAGCCTGCAATAACGCAATGGTGATTGAGGCTTTCTAGTGACCCCATCGGGACTTGAACCCGAGATTTCGCCGTGAGAGGGCGACGTCCTAACCGCTAGACCATGGGGCCGATGACGTGTGACGGATGAAGCAGGCGCGTTTTACCTGCTTTGTGGTTCGGGGACAAGGGGTCGAACCTTGATAGCCAGATCCAGAATCTGGCGTCCTGCCATTAGACGATCCCCGATCGTGTTGCGGTGCCGGGCACTCTTTTCTAACAATCACCGACGGGCTGTCAAGCGCTTGTATCTCCTCGATTCTGGTCCGCGATTCCCGTACCGCGCGGCGGCGGATCGTGCTACCACGAAGAGCTTAGGGTGAAAGGGGCGCGGCTTCCGCTGGAGACTACCAATCGATGGAGCTGAACTTCTGGGCCGCCACGGATGTGGGGAAGAAGCGGGAGGTCAACGAGGATAACTTCCTCGTCGACAAGAAACTCTCGCTGTTCATCGTGGCAGACGGGATGGGCGGGCACGCTTCCGGCGAGGTGGCGTCGCACCTGGCGGTGCACGAGTTCCGCAACGCCGTCGACGCCGGCAAAGAGATGATCGAAAAGTTTTCGCGCGCCGACGCCAGCGTGCGGCCGCAGGACATCCTCACCTTGCTGGAAGCGGCGGTCCAGGCCGCCGGCCACGCCATCTATCACAAGGGACAGGCCGAGCCGGAGAAACGCGGCATGGGCACCACCACGTCGGCGCTGCTGATCGCCGGTGACCGCGGCTTTATCGCCCACGTCGGCGACAGCCGCATCTACATGTTGCGCGCCGGTCAGGTGGTGCAGCTGACCGAGGACCATTCGCTGGTCAACGAGCTCATTCGCCGCGGGCGCATCACCCGCGAAGGTCTCGATGGCTCGCCTTACAAGGCCTACAAGAACGCGGTCACCCGCGCGGTGGGCGTCTACGAGACCGTCCAGGGCGACACCATCGACTTCGAGATCTTGCCCGGCGATCAGTTCCTGCTCTGCTCCGACGGCCTGCACGCCTACCTGGACGACGCGCGCATCATCGAACTGCTGAAGGGCGAGGACATCACCGAGTTGCCGCGCCGCCTGGTCGATCACGCCAACGCCGGCGGCGGCCACGACAACATCACCGCGGTGATCGTGCGCGTCGAGGCGCCGCAGCCGGGCGCCACCGAGGAACGCGCCGAAGAGCTGACCCGCAAGGTCGACATGCTCAAGCAGATGCCGCTGTTCCGGCATCTCATCTACAAGGAAATCCTGCGCGTCGTGAACGTCACCCAGGTGCGCGAGTACGCGGCCGGCGACGAGATCATCAAGGAAGGCCAACCCGGCGACGAGATGTTCGTTCTTCTGCGCGGCAAGATCCGCCTGCACAAGAACAATGCCTTCATCACCCACCTGGTTCCGGGCGCGCACATCGGCGAGATGGCGCTGGTGGATCCGCGCCAGCCGCGTTCGGCCAGCGCCACCGCCGACGAACGTTCGCGGGTGCTGATCCTGCGCCGCCGCGATTTCTACGAGATCATCCGCAAAGAGCCGCAGCTGTCGGTCAAGCTGCTCTGGAGTTTTGTCCAGGTGTTGGCCGATCGCCTGCGCAAGACCACGGCTGATCTCTCGGGCGCGCGCCTGGAAGCGGGCGCCCTGGACATGACCGAGGACGTTCTTTTCGACGAATAGGCGGGACGACGATGACAGACGAGCTGCGAACCGAGAAAGACTCCCTGGGCGAGGTGGCGGTTCCGGCGGACGCCCTGTTCGGCGCCCAGACCCAGCGCGCCGCCACAAACTTCCCGGTCAGCGGCCTGCGCCTGCCCCGCCCGATCATTCGCTCCTTGGGCCTCATCAAGAAAGCCGCCGCCGAGCTGAACAAGGACGCCGGCCACTTACCGCCGGCGATCGCCGACGCCATCGTCACCGCCGCGTTGGAGGTGGCCGCCGGCCAGCACGACGATCAATTCGTGGTGGACATCTTCCAGACCGGTTCAGGCACCTCCAGCAACATGAACGCCAACGAGGTGATCGCCAACCGGGCGATTCAAATCCTGGGCGGCCGCATCGGCTCGAAGACGCCGGTGCACCCGAACGATCACGTCAACAAGGGACAGTCGTCGAACGACGTCTTTCCCAGCGCTGTCCACATCGCCGCCGTCGAAGCGGTCGAACGCGATCTGCTGCCGGCCCTGCGCGCGCTGGAGGGGGCGCTGGACTCCAAGGCGCGCGCCTTCGACCACATCGTCAAGATCGGGCGCACGCACCTGATGGATGCCGTGCCGATTCGTCTGGGACAAGAGTTCTCCGGTTACGCAGCGATGCTGACCTCCAGCATCCGGCGCGTGGAATCGGTGTGCGGCGCGCTTTGCCAGCTGGCGCTGGGCGGGACCGCGGTGGGCACGGGGCTCGGCGCTGACCCGGCGTTCGCGCGCCGGATCATCGGCGTGATCGGGCGCGAGGTGGCGCTGCCGCTGCGCCAGGCACCCAACCTGTTCGAAGCGCTGGCCACTCACGACGGCCTGGTCGAAGCGTCGGGCGCCCTGCGCGCCACCGCCGTCAGCCTGACCAAGATCGCCAACGACGTGCGCTGGCTGGGCTCCGGCCCTCGCTGCGGCATCGGCGAGCTGCACCTGCCCGACCTGCAACCGGGCAGCTCGATCATGCCCGGCAAGGTGAACCCGGTGATGGCCGAGATGTTGCTGCAGGCCTGCGCCCAGGTCATCGGCAACGACGCCACCATCGCCTGGGGCGGCGCCGCCGGCAACTTCGAGCTGAACGTGATGACCCCGGTGATGGCGTACAACTTCCTTCAGTCGACGGAGATCCTGGCCAACGGCTGCCGGCTGTTCGCCGCCCGCTGCATCGAAGGCATCGAGCCCAACGAAGACCGCTGCACCTCGCTGGTCGAGCAAAGCCTGGCCATGGTCACCGCCCTGGTCCCGCGCATCGGCTACGACGCCGCCGCGGCCATCGCCCAAGAGTCGGTCAAAACCGGTAAAACGGTTCGACAGATCTGTATGGAGAAAAACGTCCTGCCGGCGGACGAATTGACCCGACTCTTGGATCCGCTGAGCATGACCGGGCGCTAACCGGTCGGAACGAATTGTTCATTGCATTCGGACGGCGCGCACAGTCGCAACTGGCTGGCCAGTTCGATCACCGTCAGAGAATTGACATGGAACGGTACATCCGTTCCAACCACCCGACCGAAATCCCGGTTGCGACGCCTCGGCGGTCACCGTCGGGGCGAAAGTCTCTTTCGGTTTCACGATTTCTAAGTAAGACTACTTCCCACACCGTTGGAACCTGTGGTATCCGACGAATTCGGAGGGACCCATGACGCGATCGGTTTCCGTCGCCCGCTCTTCCGGGGCGTGGCCCCTGAGCTTGATAGGTAGTAGTTTGCTCGCCTTTTGTCTGGTCGGCTGCGCGGGATCGCTTCCCGCGGATCTGAGGGGCAGCGGGGGCAGTGGCAGCGGTGGATCGGGCGGGGGTACCGGCGGGATGTCGGGTGCCGGGGGCATGATCCCGGTTGGTTGCGACACGACGAGCATCTTCAGCAATCACACATGCACCACGATCTGTCATAAGGCTGAAGCATCGTCGGTGTTCGGCGGCTTCGACATGACGACGACCGGCTGGCAGCAGAAGCTGGTCGGCGAGATGCCACCCGCCCAGACGGCGGCGAACATGAACAAGTGTGGCGGCATGGGTCTGGTCTATCTCAAGCCCAACATGCAGCCGGCACAGGGACTGTTCCTGGACAAACTCACCATGGCGACACCGCCCTGTGGGGTACAGATGCCGATGAGCGCAGCCCCGCTTTCGGCGGACGAACTCGCCTGCGTGCAAAAATGGGCCAACAACATTGTCGGCGGCGGTTCGGGCATATGAGACAAATTCCCCGGCTCTTCGTTCGTTCAAAATCAATCATCGCTCTCTTCTTCGTCGCCGTCCTGGCCTGGCCAGGGCTGGCCTCGGCGGAGAAGAAACGCGTCGGTATTCCGCGCTTCGAAGGACAGCAAGAAGCCTTGATTCGCAAGGTGGTCATGCAGGTCGTGAAGGGCAAGGGATTCGAACTGGTGCGGTCGCGCGAGATCGACGAGGCCGCCAAGTCGGCGGGCATCAGCCTCGACTCTAACGACAGCTTTCAGACTCTGGCCAAAAATATGGCGCTGTCGGCGATCGTCACTGGCGAAGTGGGAAAGAAGAAAGCCAAGCTGACTGTCCGCAACGGCGCGGACGGATCAGTCGCGGGCGACGCTGCCTTCGCCGGAGCCAACCCGAAGAAGCTGGCGGTCGAGGTGGCGAAGAACTTCTGGCGACGCTTGGGCTCCTCCATCGAGCACGGCAAGGCGCCGTCCGGCGCCAAGAAGCCGTCCAAGGCCGCCGCACCGGCAGCCGCCGAGGACAACGAGGACGACAAAGAAGCGGCGGCCGCGGCCGCCGGCAACGACGAAGAGGACAAGGACAAAGACAAGTCCGAAGAAAAAGCGGCCAAGTCCGAAGAGAAGTCCTCGTCCGAGAGCAACGCCGAGGAAGAAAAGCCCAAGAAAAAGCGCCACAACGCCGAAGAGGAATCGTCGGGCGGCGGCGGTGGTGGCTTGCGCTACCTGGACGTGGCAGTGGGCGTCCACATCTTCAACCGCAGCCTGACGTACAACGAGGACATCAGCGGGGCGTTGCGCCCGGACAAGCTGACGGCGCCCGCGCCGGCGTTCAACCTGGTCTGGTACCCGGGCGCTGCTGGCTCGACGGAAGGACCGCTGGCCAACATCGGTCTCGACGCCAACGTCGAATGGGGCTTCGGGTTGAAGTCCGGGACGTCGGACGGAAAGTCGTACCCGACCACGTACCACGACTACAACGTCGGCTTGCGCTACCGCTTTCCGTTCGGCGAGGGCGGCGAGTTCGCCATCTCCGGCACCGGCGGCGAGCACGCCTTCCGCCTGGGCAGCGGCACCAACGCTCCCCGTTCGGACCTGGTGTTGCCCGACACCATCTACCACTACATTCGCGGTGGCCTGTTCGTGCGCGTGCCGGCCGGGCCAGCCTCGGTGTTCGTCGGCGCTGGGTATCGGTTCGTCCTGTCGCCTGGGCAGATCAAGGACGTCTACTTCAAGAACCTGTCCGTCGGTGGCATCGACGCGCAGGCCGGCCTTGGTTATCACCTGACGCCGACCATCGAAGTGCGGGCCGGGGTTGATCTGCGGCGGTACTTCTACGACTTCAAGGTGACAGCCGACAGCATGTACAAGGTGGGCGGCGCCATCGACCAGTACATCGCCGGCACCATCATGCTCGCCGTCACGCTGGATGGAGAGAAGAAGTAGCGCGAACCGCGCGATCATCCACCTGGACATGGACGCGTTCTACGCGTCCGTGGAACAGAGGAACGACCCGTCGCTGCGCGGGCGTCCCGTCATCGTCGGCGGGCACCGGCGCCGCGGCGTGGTCCTGGCCGCATCCTACGAAGTCCGCCCGTTCGGCGTGCGCAGCGCCATTCCGATGGCGCGGGCGCTGAAGCTGGCGCCCGACGCCGTGGTGGTCACGCCGCACTTCTCCGAATACGTCGCCGCCAGCGAGCGGGTGTTCGCCATCCTTCACCAGGTGACGCCGCTGGTGGAGCCGCTGTCGCTGGACGAAGCCTTCCTGGACGTCACGGCGTCGATTTCATTGTTCGGGCCGCCGCCGGAGATCGCCCGCGGCCTGCGCCGGCGCATCGCCGACGAGGTGGGCCTGCCCGCCTCCGCCGGCCTGGCGGCGGTGAAGTTCATCGCCAAGATCGCCTCCGACCTGGCCAAGCCCGACGGCCAGCGCGAAGTCGCCGAGGCCGACGGCCGGGCCTTCCTGGCGCCGCTGTCCATCGGCCGCCTGTGGGGTGTCGGGCCCAAGACGGAAAGGATGCTGCGGTTGCAGGGCATCGAGACCATCGGCGACGTGGCGGCGCGCGATCCCGCACAACTGGAACGGCGCCTGGGCCCGTCGGGCCGTGACCTGTGGAACCTCAGCCAGGCCGTCGATCCGCGGCCGGTGATCCCCGATCGCGACGGCAAGAGCATCGGTTCGGAGGACACCTTCGACGACGATCTGCGCGGCACCGAAGCGCTGCGCCCGTACATTCACGCCCAGGCGCTTCGGGTGGCCGAACGGCTGCGCGCCGCCGGTCAAAAGGCGCGCACGGTGCAGCTCAAGATCAAGCTGGCGGACTTCACGCTGCTGACCCGCCGGTCGACGTACGAAACGGCGGTTGACGACGGCCAGACGCTCTATCGCACGGCGATGGACCTTCTCGCCAAGGCGCCGCTGCCGCAGGCGGTGCGGCTGACCGGCGTGTCGGCGCAGAATCTGGATGGCGGCGGCGGTGACAGCGGCGGGCAGCTACCCATGTTCGCGCCCCCTGCCCCGCCGACCGAGCGCCTGAACGCCGCCCTGGATCGCATCGGCGCCCGCTTTGGCCAGGGAGTGGTCACCACCGCCGATCTCACCGGGCCATCGATCGCCAAGCGCCAGCGCCTCAGCGGCGGGCGAAGCGAGCCACCGAAAACGGCGCCAGATCAATCGCCGACTGCTCCCCCGCCACCAGCTCGGCGACGACCTGACCGGTGACGGGCGCCAGCAAGATTCCGTTTCGAAAATGGCCGGTGGCCAAGGTCAACCCGCGCACGGCGGTCAGGCCCAGCACCGGCAAGTGATCGACGGTGTCGGGACGAAAATTTGACCAGGTTGCCGTCACCGGCGCGTCGCCCAGGGCCGGGACCAGCGCGTGGGCCAGGCCCAGAATCTGGCCCAGGCCCGCCACCGTCACCTCTTTGCGAAAGCCGGCCATCTCCATGGTGCTGCCGGCCAGCACGCTGCCGTCGCGGCGCGGAACCAGATAACCGCGGCCGTGCACGCTGATGACGTGGCGCAGGATCGGCGGGCGGGTTTCGATCGACACCATCTGTCCCCGCGCCGGGCGCACCACCTGCGCCGGCAGGCCCGCGCCTTCGACCAAGCCCGACCAGCTTCCCGCCGCCACCACCACCGCTCCGGCCGGCAGGATCTCGTCGTCCAGCTCGACGCCGATCACCGCGTCGCCCTTCACCACCACCCGCCGCACGTAATGTCCCTGCAGAAACCGCGCGCCCGCACCCGCCGCCGCCTGCGACAGCGCGCGCGCCAGATCGCGGGCGTTGACCTGACCGTCGTCGGCAAAGCGCAGGCCGCCCAGCACCTGGGGGCTTATCGCCGGCTCGACGGTGCGTAGAATTTCCGGCGGCAAGGTCTCGACGCGCAGCCCACGGCCGAGCTGCCAGATGCGGCGCGCGCCGAGCTCGGCTTCTTGGGCGGCATCGAAGGCCACCGCCAGCACGCCCGATTTGACATAGCCGATGTCGATGCCGGTGGCGTCGCGCAGCTCGGCGGCCAGCGCCGGGTAAAGCGCCCGGCTGCGCAGCCCCAGCTCCAGCATCGGCCCCGCCTGATCCGATTCCATCTGCGGACCCAAGATCCCGGCGGCGGCGCTGGAGGCTTCGGCGCCCGGGATGCCGCGCTCGATCACCGTGACCGCCAGGCCTTTTTGCGCCAGACGCAGGGCCACCGCGCAGCCCATCACGCCGCCGCCGACGATGGCGACGTCTGCGCTTGCCTGGGTGCCCGTCGCGTTCATCGTGGTGTTCGCTGCTTCAGATTCCGTCGGTGGGAGCGCCGGTGCGCTGCAGGACGCCTTCCAGCGACGGCGACATCCAGACCTTGTTGGCGCCATCGACGATCAGCGCCGCGCAGCCCGGATACGACGCCACCAGGGCCAGCCCCTTCTCCGGTCCGAGAATGAAAACCGCGTCGTCCAGGGCGTCGGCCAGAAACGCCGTCGGCGCGAAGATGGTCACCCCGCGTGACGCCATGGCCGGATAGCCGGTCTTCGGATCGATGATGTGGTGATAGCGCTTGCCGCCCAGGATGAACGACCGTTCGTAATCGCCCGCCGTCGAGAAGGCGTGATCCTTGATGGGCATCTTGGCGATGATGTCGCGCGGCCCGCCGCGGGGATCGCGCACGCCCACCATCCAGTTCACCGCGCCCTTCTGGCCGGCCACGAACAGATCGCCGCCCGCCTGCACCATGAAGTTCGTCAGGCCCTGGGCGCGAATGACGTCTGCGCACCGATCGACGGCGTACCCCTTGGCGATGCCGCCCAGGCCCACGCGCATGCCCACGCGGCGCAGCTTCACCGTGCTGGCGGCGTGGTCAACGATGACGTCGCGATAGTTGATGAGCTTGCGGCGGGCGGCAATCTCCGCGTCGGGCGGGACCTTGCGTTCCAGATCCTCGTCGAACTTCCACAGTCCGTGCATGACGGCGAAGGTGATGTCGAACGCGCCGTCCGAGTGCCGGGACATCTCCAGCGATTTGTCGATCACCGCCAGGGTTTCATCCGACACCCTGACCGCTTTTTTTCCCGCCGCCTTGTTGATGCGGACGATGTCGCTGGGGTCCTGGCCGGGGCGGTCCCAGTCGGTCATCAGGTGTTCGATGCGGCGGATCTCGTCGGTGGCCAGCTCGAAGGCGCGTTCGGCGCGCGCCTGATCGTCGGTCCAGATGCTGAAGGTGGCGTCGGTGCCCATCACCTGCACGGTGCGGGCGTGTACGCGCGCGCCCGGCGCGACGGCCGATGGCGCGGCGGCCGTCGGGGGTGGCGGCAACGTCGTCGGGGGCGACGCCTGCATCAGCAGCGCAGCCACGGTCAGCGAACGCAGGAAGACGGCTGAAACCAGCATCGACGCCGGACCATAGCACTGTCGTCGCGATCGCTAGACGGGATCCGACAGCGGTGTCGGATCGGTGGTCTCGCCGCAAAGCGCGGCGCGAACTTCGCCGACCAGGAAGATCGAGCCGGCCACCACCACCAGGCCACCGACGGCGGCCATTCGCTGGCGCGCCTCCGCCAAGGCGGCGCGCGCCTCGGGAATCACCAGCGACGGCGGCCCCGGGGGCAGCGCCGCCGCCAAGGCCGCCGCCGGCAGCGCGCGCGGGTTGTGCGAAGCGGTGGCGATGATCAAGTCGAACGCGCCAGTCAACGGCGCCAGCACGCCCGCCACGTCTTTGTCTTTGACCACCGAGACCACCAGGGCCAGACGCCGGCCACTCGCCAGCGCCGGCAGCGCCGCCGCCAGCGCCGCCGCGCCCTCCGGGTTGTGAGCGCAGTCGAGCAAGACGTCGGCGGCGATCCGCTCCAACCGCCCAGGCCAGCGCGCAGCGCCCAGTCCGGCCGCCAGCGCCGCCTCGCCGATCGGCCGACCCAGCGCCGCGCCCGCGGCGATCGCCAGCGCGCGCGCGATCCCGGCGTTGTCGCGCTGGTGCAGGCCGGCCAGGCCCACGGGTTCCTTGGCCGGGAAAAAATCCACCCCCAACCGACGCAGCGGCGCGCCCACCCGCGCCGCCGCCTTTTGCATCTCTTCGTCTGCCACCGCCGGCAAGCGGCCGATGAAGTGCGGAACGCCCGGCTTGATGACCCCGGCTTTCTCGCGGGCGATGGAACGCAGATCCGTCCCCAGGTAATCCATGTGATCGAAGGCGATGCTGGTGACGGCGGTGGCCACCGGCCGACAGGTGGTCACGGCGTCCAGCCGACCGCCGAGGCCCGTCTCCAGCACCGCCAGGTCCACGCTCTCCTCGGCCATCAAAAGAAACGCCAGCACCGTCGACACCTCGAAGTACGTCAGCGGCACGGAGGTGGCCACGATGCGTAGGTCCAGCGCCGCCAGCCGATCGCCGTCGGCCTCGACGTCGCCCGCCCGGATGCGTTCGGTGAACCGACTCAAGTGCGGTGACGTGAAGAGCCCGGTCTTCCACCCCGCCGCTCGCAAGATGGCGTCGGTCATCGCCGCCGTCGAGCCCTTGCCGTTGGTGCCGGCGATCTGCACGGCCGGAAACTTGTCCTCGGGCGCGCCCAGCCGCCGCAGCGCCTCGCGCACGCGATCCAATCCCAGATCGACGCCCAGCGTGCGCACGCTGTCCAGGCGGGCCAGCAGATCCGGATAGCGCGCGCCCATCGCCGCCTGGCCTTGATCGATCGTCAGCGGCCGCGCGGGCCGAGCAGGCGCACCAGCCGCGCCAGCGTCGCGCGCAGCTCGCGGCGCGGAACGATGCGATCCAGAAAGCCGTGCTCCAGCAAGAACTCGGCGCGCTGGAACCCGGGCGGCAGACGCTGGCGGATGGTGTTCTGGATGACCCGCGCGCCGGCGAAGCCGATCAACGCCTTGGGCTCGGCGATGATCACGTCGCCCAGCATGGCGAAGCTGGCCGCCACGCCGCCCGTCGTCGGGTGCAGCAGCACCGAGATATACGGCAGCCCGGCTTCGCGCAGCCGCCCCAGCGCCGCCGACGTCTTCGCCATCTGCATCAGCGACAGGACGCCTTCCTGCATGCGCGCGCCGCCCGACGACGAAAACACGATGGCCGGCACGCGGCGCTCCAGGGCGCGTTCATAGACCCGGGTGATCTTCTCGCCGACCACCGAGCCCATCGACCCGCCCATGAACTCGAAGACGAAGACGCCGACCTCCACCGGCTGGCCTTCGATCAAGCCGGCGCCGGAACGAACCGCGTCGCCGCCGGGAACGTCCGACGATTTCTTGGCCGCGCGCAGCCGCTCGACATAACGCTTGGTATCGCGGAAGCCCAGCGGATCGATGCTGTCGATGGTGGCGTCTTCCTCGGCGAAGCTGTCCGGATCCAGGACCAGCGCCAGCCGCTGCGACGCCGACAGCATGAAGTGGTGGTCGCACTGGGGACAGACCTGGTCGCTCTTTTCCAGGTCAGCGGTGAGAAGCGCGGCGCGGCACCCCGGGCATTTCGTGAACACCCCGGCGGGGACGCTGCGCTTCTCGTTCCCGAGCTCGTCTTCTTTGTCGTCGCGTCGGTACCAGGCCATCAAGAATGCGGGAGAATACCTCACCGCGGGTGTGGAACGCTCGTCGGCGTACGTTTTAATTTGTTATGCTGCGCGCGTGCATTTCGGCTCTTGGCACCCCATAACGGAAGCCAGCTCGCAGGCGCCCGAATCGTCGGGCATCCTGCAGGTGCGCGCCGAAGGGGTGATGGATTATGAGACCGGGCGCAGCGCCATGGTCATGTACGCGTGCTCGCCGCCGGGCGAGACCTTGCGCGGGTTCGTGGGTGGACGCGGAGGCCGCCAGCTGCGCCGCGCGGTGGCGGCCGGCGCGCGCTGGATCCGCTTCGCCGAGGTGCCCGACCCGGAGGCCGAGCTCGACCGCCTGCTGCGCGGCTTCGTCGAGCGATTCGGTTCGCCGCCCATCAACAACGCCGCCAACAGCGCGCGCCGCGCCCGTGCCGACGAGGACTAGGAACAGGAATGTCAGACGGCAACCGCCCCGGGCTCACCTATCGTGAAGCGGGCGTCGACATCGACGCTGGCGACAATCTGGTCGATCGCATCAAGCCACACGTCTTGCGTACCATGCGCCCCGAGGTGCTGGCCGGCGTGGGCGGCTTCGCGGCGCTGTGCGGGCTGCCGTCCGGCTATCGCGAACCGTTGCTGGTGTCGTGCACCGACGGCGTGGGCACGAAGCTGAAGCTGGCGTTCATCAGCGGCAAGCACAGCACGGTCGGCGTCGATCTGGTGGCGATGAACGTCAACGACCTGGTGGTCAGCGGGGCCGAGCCGCTGTTCTTCCTGGACTACTTCGCCGCCGGCGCGCTGGACGTCGAGGTGGCCGAGCAGGTGATCGCCGGGATCGCCGACGGCTGCCAGCAAGCGGGCTGCGCTCTCATCGGCGGCGAGACGGCTGAGCTGCCCGGTTTCTACGCCGCCGGCGAGTACGATCTGGCCGGGTTCTGCGTGGGCGTGGTGGAACGCAGCCGGCGCGTCGACGGCAGCGCCATCCGCGCCGGCGACAAGTTATTTGGGCTGGCGTCGTCGGGATTTCATTCGAACGGCTACTCGCTGGTGCGGCGAGTTTTTCTGGAACACCTGAAGCTGCCGCTGGACGCCAGGCTGCCCGGGCTGGACGCGCCGCTGGGCGAGGTGCTGATGCGGCCGACGCGCATCTACGTCAAGGCCATCCGCGCCCTGGAAAAGGCCGACCTTCTGCGCGGCGCCGCCCACATCACCGGCGGCGGCCTGGTCGACAACCCGACGCGCATGCTGCCGCCGGGCGCCCGGCTCAAGCTGCACCTTCGCCTGGGCTCGTGGGACATCCCGACGGTGTTCGACCTCCTGGCTCGCGGCGGCAACGTGGCGGCGGAAGAAATGCTGCGCACGTTCAACATGGGCATCGGCATGATCGCCTGCGTGCCCAAGGGCCGCGCCGCCGACGCCCGGGCCCTGCTGGAAGCGCAAGGCGAGCGGGTGTTCGACATCGGCGAGGTGGCCGACAGCAGCGTCGTCGACGGCCCGGTCGAGTTCAGCGGTCGTTTGCCGATCGCCGTCGCCAGCCGCCCCGCGGATCACGCATGAGGGTGGGCGTCCTGGCGTCGGGCAGCGGGACGAACCTTCAATCTCTCATCGACAGCGCGGCGAGCGGCGCGCTGGGGCCGGCCTCGCTGGCGGTGGTGGGCGTGAACGTTCCCGACTGCGGCGCCCTGGCCCGGGCCCGCGGCGCCGGCATCCCCACCTTCGTCGTCGACCACCGCGGATTCGCCCAGCGGGCGCTGTTCGATCAGGCGTTGCTGGGCGCGCTGCGCCTGCACGACGTCGAGCTGGTGGTGCTGGCCGGGTTCATGCGTTTGCTGGGCGCCGACCTGCTGGCGGCGTTTCCGGCGCGGGTGATCAACGTTCACCCGGCCTTGCTGCCGGCGTTTCCCGGCGTGAAGGCGCAGGCCCAGTCGTTCGCCTACGGCGTGAAGATCGCCGGCTGCACCGTGCACTTCGTCGACACCGGCGTCGACAGCGGCGTGGTGATCGCCCAGGCGGCGGTGCCGGTGCTGGACAGCGACGACGCCGAAGCCTTGCGCCTGCGCATCCTGGCCCTGGAGCACCAGCTTCTGCCCGCGGTGGTGCGCGCCTTCGCCGAGGGACGGGTCTTTGTGGAAGGCCGCCGCGTGCGCGTCGTCGGCGAGAAGGCCAGTCCGGACCGGCTGGTCAGCCTCTGACCAAGTATTCTTCGCTGCTCGCCCCCCCTCATGGACACGAACTATTACGACGTCATCGTCTGCGGCGGTGAGCTGACCGGGCTCATCGCCGCGGCGTTGTTGGGGCGGCGGGGATTTCGCGTCTTGCTGGTGGGCCACGACGCCGATCGCCCGACCTTCGAAGCCGGCGGGTACACCCTGCCGCGCGGGCCGGCGCTGCTGCCGGCGCTGGATTCGCCGCCGGTGGCGCGCGTGCTCAGCGAATTGAACTGCGTCCAGGTGGTGCGTCGCCGGGCGCCCGCGCTGCAACCGGGCTTCCAGGTGGTCCTGCCCAAGCACCGCTTCGACGTGCCCGCCGACGACGACGCCCTGCTGTCCGAGCTGCGCCGCGAGTTCGGCGACAACGCCACCGTCATGCTGGCCGCCACCGCCCGCCTGCACGAAACCAGCGCCGTGCTGGAACCGGTGCTGGGCGCCGAGCTGACGCTGCCGGCGGACGGATTCTGGGAGCGGCGCGAGGTGGCGCGCCTGGAATCGCTGCTGCCCAAGGTGGGGACGGATCTGCTGGCGCCGCTGCCCATCGAGCATCCCTGGCGCACGGTGGTGGCGGCGCCGGCGGCGCTGGGCAGCGCCTTCGGTCCCAATGATCTGGGGACAGTCACGCAGGCGCGTTCTTTCGTGCTGGCCCGACGCGGGTTGCACCGTCTGGAAGGCGGCACCACCGCCCTGCACGCGCTGTTTCTCGATAAGCTGGGAACCTTCGCCGGCGAAAAGCGCGAACGCCTGACGCCGGTGGAGATCGTCCAGCGGCGCGGCAAGGCGGTGGGCATTCGCTTTCGCCCGCGCGACGAGACCATCGGCGCCGAACATTTGATCTGGGCCGGTCCAGCGGCGGTGATGCACGGCTTGTGCGGAGAAAAGCCGCGCAAGGGACGCGACACCGCCACCGGCCTGCACGTCGCCTGCTATCGCTATGGCCTGGCTTTGTTGGTGGCCGCCGACGCCATTCCCGAGGGGATGGGCAGCCGGGTCTTCTTGATCGCCGATCCGAACCGGCCGCTGCTGGAAGAAAACGCCATCGCCGTGACCGTCGCGCCCAGCAGCAGCAGCGGACGAGAGGCCGGCCACGTCCACATCTGGGCCGAGTGTCTGGTGCCGGCCCCGGCGGTCGATGGCGGTCCCGGCTACCTGCGCGCCGTGCGCGGCCGCGTGCGCAAGCAACTGGCCAAGCTGCTCCCTTTTTTCGCGGAACACCTGGCCGTGCTGGCCTCTCCGTACGATGGCCTGCCGGCCGAATTGCCGGCGGGTACGAAGACGCCGCCGGTCGCCGTGCCGGCTCTGCCCATGCCGCCGGTCTACAGCGCCGAGTCAGCGCGCCCCCTGGACGTCGCCGGCCTGCCGCACGCCACCGGGATCAAGAATCTTTATCTGGCTGGCCGCGAGAACCTGCCCGGTCTGGGCGTCGAGGGCGAGTTCGTCTCGGCCTGGGGCGTGCTGCGGCTGGTGGCCGGGACGCAACCGAAGAAAGACGTTCGCCGACGCGAAGTCCTGCTCAGCGAAGGCTAGTTCAGCGCGAGGCGCGACGCTGCAGGCGGCGGCAGAACCCGGCGATGGCCTGGCGGTGCTCCGGGCGCAAGGCGATGAACGAGACGCCGGTGCGACGAAAAGAACCGACCGGCGTGTCGCTGGTGATCACCCCTTCGGCGGCGATCTCTTCGGGCGAGCCCGGCAGCGAAAAAGTCAGCGCCACCGGCGTGCGCGGCTTGTACGAGGCGTCCTTGGTTCGCTTGATGGTGATGCCGCCCGGGCAGATGTCCTCCGCCTGGCAAAGCTGGATCCGGCCACTGGTTGCGTTCTTGACCGCGAACGTGGCGGCCGTGCGCCGCATCTGGCGCCGCTCGCGGTCGGTTCTGCGCCGCTCTCCGGACATACCCCATTGTCGCGGCGGCCGGCGGAATCCGCAAAAAATTTGCGCTTACTCCACCAGCGGCTGCGCTTATTCCACCAGCGGCTGCGCTTACTCCACCAGAGGCTGCGCCTCTTCGATGATGAAGTTCGGAATCTCGTCGGTCACTGCAAAGGCCAGCCGGCAGCGGGCGCATTCGAAGGCGCTTTCGTCCGGGCGCAGAGTCAACGGACCCTTGCATTTTGGACAGGCCAGGATCTCGATCAGCTCTTTGTTCAACGGCACGGCGCCGGTGTTTATACCTGAAATCCCCCCCCTGGGATACGATGCTCGCGGACCATGAAACGCGTGATCTTCACCGTTGTCCTCCTCGGCGCTTTGGCCTTTTTTGCCTGGACCGTGCGGCGTTTTGCCCGCCTGATCCTGGGCGGACGCCCGGATGTCCGCACCGATCACCCGGGCGATCGGGTGGCGTCGGTGATGACCTATTTCTTCGGCCAGAAGAAGGTGGTCGAAAAAACCGTCATCCCGGCGGCCCGGGCCAAGCGCCTGGTCAGCGCCATCGGCAGCAAGTACCACTTTCTGATCTTCTGGGGCTTCATCATCATCACCGTCGGCACCGGTGAGACGCTGCTGCAGGGGATCTTCCCGTCGTTCGCCCTGACCGACCTCCTCGGCCCGACGCTGGGGCGTTTTCTCTATGCCACGATCGACGTGTCCAACGTGCTGGTGCTGGCGACGATCGTCTTCGCCGTCTTCCGTCGCGTGGTCTTGAAACCGCGCCTCATCCCGATGAGCCGCGACGCCGCCGCCATCCTGGGCGCCATCGCCTTGCTGATGATCACCCACTATGGCATCCACGGCCTGCGCGCCGCCGCCGGGGCCGGCCAGGCGGGGTTCCCGCTCTCGAACGCCATCGGCGACGCCCTGGCCGGGTTGTCGGCGCCCACGGCGATGGCGTGGTCCGAAGTCTGCTGGTGGCTCCACGTCGTGGTGGTGCTGGCGTTCCTGAACTACCTGCTTTACTCGAAGCACAGCCACATCATCGCGGCGCTGCCGAACATCTATTTTCGCAAGCTGGGCCAGCGCGGAATCCTGCCCAAGCTGAACATGGAAGCCGACGACATGGCCGCCACCGGCGTGGTTTCCGAGTACAAGGACTTCACCTGGAAGTCGCTCCTCGACGGCTACGCCTGCACCGAGTGCGCGCGCTGCTCGAACTTCTGCCCGGCGTACAACACCGGCAAGCCGCTGTCGCCGATGCAGGTCATTCATGACGTGCGCGACGACATGAAGTCACGCATGCCGGACAAGGGCCCGCTGGACCACATCATCAGTCGGTTTCAGCACGCCAGGGTCGAAGCCGACGAACTGGATCGCGTGATTCCATTGATCGGCGGGCGCACCACCGAAGACGTGCTGTGGGCCTGCACGAGCTGCGGCGCCTGCCAGGAGGTCTGCCCGGTCTTCATCGACCACCCGGAAAAAATTCTGCAGATGCGCCAGAACCTGGTTTTGGTGCAAGAAAAAGTCCCGACCGATCTGGCGCGCACCTTCACCAACCTGGAACGCAACGGCAACCCCTGGGGCCTGGGCGCGGACAAACGCATGGACTGGGCCGACGGCAAGAACGTCCCCACGCTGGACGACAAACCCGACGCCGAATATCTGCTGTGGGTGGGCTGCGCTGGCGCTTACGACGATCGCATCAAGAAGCAGACGCTGGCCCTGGTCGACATCCTGCGCGAGGGCGGCGTGGACTTCGCCGTGCTGGGCCTGGAAGAAGGCTGCTCCGGCGATCCGGCGCGCCGGGCCGGCAACGAGATGCTGTACCAGATGCAGGCGCAGCAGAACGTCGAGACCATGAACGCCAAGAAGGTGAAGAAGGTCATCACAGCCTGCCCGCACTGTCTGCACACCATCAAGAACGAGTACCCGCAGCTGGGCGGCACCTTCGAGGTGCGCCACCACACCCAGGTCATTCGCGAGCTGATGGCCGGCGGCAAGGTGGAGATCGACCAGCAGAAGGCCGGCGGGAAGACCGTGGCCTTGCACGATCCCTGTTACCTCGGCCGCTGGAACGGCGAGTACGATGCTCCTCGCGACGTGCTCGACGGTTTGCCGGGCACGCGCATCGAGCTGCCGCGCAACAAGCAGCACGGCTTCTGCTGCGGCGCCGGCGGCGGCCGCATGTGGATGGAAGAGAAGATCGGCACCCGGGTGAACCACAACCGCGTCGACGAGGTCATTGCATCCGGCGCCGACACCGTCGCCACCGCCTGTCCGTTCTGCACCATCATGCTCCGCGACGGCGTGCAGGACCGCGACGCCGGCGAGAAGGTCGCCGTGGTGAACGTCTCCGAGCTGGTGGCGAAGACAATGAAGCGAAAAAAAGAGATCGAAGCGACCGCGGCGGCCGCGCCGCCCGAATCCACCTAACTGGCGTAGCGCGAGACCGCCTGCTTACAGAAGGCGCAGTCGCCGCCGCTGTGCATGTGGGCGACGACGCCACCGGCAGCCTGCGGGCGTTCGGATTTGATGGCGGAGAAGACCATCAACGAATCGTGGCTGGGATCGCCGGAGGGCATGGCGGCGGCGTTGGTACCCGCGCCCGCCGGGCGATCGGATTGACCGCCCACCGCGGCGCTGACGGCGTCGCGCTGCTCGGCCATTTTTTCCTGGCGAGCCTGCGCCTCCATTTGTGAGGCCTGGGCCGCGACCTCCAGATCTTGCGCCGAAGGATCGGCGGGGGCCAGCGCGGCGGCGTGCACGGTCTCGGCGTTCTGGATGGTCTCGTCGGGCGTGCGGCCTGGCGACAGGGACACCGGCACCTCGCCGCCGACGGCGTAGCGTCGTCCGTCGGGGCCGGTCTCGTAGGTGTACGAAGCGCCGCCGGTCAGGCCCTGGCCCGCCGCCATGTGCGCCGCCTCGTGCGCGCGCACGGCGGTGTCGCGCGCCTCCAGTTTTTGCACGACCTGCTTTTCTTCGGGCGAAAGCGGCTTGGTCGGACCTTTGGTCTCGGCGCTCTGATCGCTGCCGTCGGCGCCGTCTTTGCCGGAAGCGTCCTTGGTTTGATCGGGTGCGGCCGCGGCGCTGTCACCGTCGCCACCGCTCTGCTGCGCCAGCTGCTTGCGTGCCTCGGGCGACAAACTGATCACCACGCCCGACGACGCACCACCCGCGCTTCCGTCGCTCTGGTCTCCGCCCGTGCCGGTCGCACGGGTCCGATCCGCCGCGCTTTCGCGCAAGGCGCCGATCGAAGACGCGTCCGGACCCCCAATTCGTATGTGCACGGATTACCCGCCCGGGATCGGCAGATCGCGACCACTGCTTGAGCCCGCCTTTTCTGGCCTCAAACGCCGCTATTTCAGCCAGGAGGCTGACCTTGTGGAATACGGGTGGGCCCGCGGGAGGGCCCAGCCCTCCCGCGTTTACTCCTCGTCGTCGCGCGCGGCCGACAGGCGCGACAGCACGCCCAGGTCCTCGAGGGTCGTGGTGTCGCCCTTGGCCACGCCGGTGGTGGCGATCTCTTTGAGCAACCGCCGCATGATCTTCCCCGAGCGCGTCTTCGGCAGCGCGTCGGTGAAGCGGATCTCGTCGGGCCGGGCCAGGGCGCCGATCTCCTTGACCACGTGGTCGCTGAGCCGCTTCTTCATCTCGGGCGACGGCTCTTGCCCGCCCTTCAACGTCACGAAGGCGAACACCGCCTGCCCTTTCAATTCGTGCGGCGGCCCGACGACCGCCGCCTCGGCGACGCTGGGATGCGAGACCAACGCGCTTTCGATCTCCGCCGTTCCCAGACGGTGGCCGGCGACGTTCAGCACGTCGTCGACGCGGCCCATGACCCAGAAGAAACCGTCCTCGTCGCAGCGGGCACCATCGCCGGTGAAGTAGACGCCGGGGATCTCCGACCAGTACGCCTTCACGTATCGCTCGGGATCGCCGTGGATCCCGCGCAGCATCGACGGCCACGGCTTCTTGATCACCAGGAAGCCGCCCTCGTTGGGTTTGCAGGGTGAGCCATCCCGTTTGACGATCTCGGGCAGCACGCCGAAGAACGGGCGCGTGCAGCTGCCCGGTTTGGTCGAGGTGATCCCCGGCAGCGGCGTCATCATGATGGCGCCGGTCTCGGTCTGCCACCAGGTGTCGACGATCGGACAGCGGCCGCCGCCGATCACCTCGTGGTACCACATCCACGCCTCGGGGTTGATCGGCTCGCCGACGGAGCCGAGCACGCGCAGCGAGGTCATGTCGTGCTTTTGCGGGTACTCGTTGCCCCAGCGCACGAAGGCCCGGATGGCGGTCGGCGCGGTGTAAAACACCGTCACCTTGTGACGCTCGACGATCGACCAGAAGCGATCTTTGTCGGGCGAATCCGGCGCGCCTTCGTACATGACGGTCGTGGCGCCGTTCGACAGCGGGCCGTACACCACATAGCTGTGGCCGGTGACCCAGCCGATGTCGGCGGTGCACCAGTAGACGTCGGTCTCGTGCAGATCGAAGACGTACTTGGTGGTGAGGTGCGCGCCCAGCAGAAAGCCGCCGGTGGTGTGCACGACGCCTTTGGGTTTTCCGGTGGTGCCCGAGGTGTAGAGGATGAAAAGCGGGTGCTCGGACGGCAGGCTGGTGGGCGGGCAGTCGGCCGACGCTTGCGGCACGCGCTCGTGCCACCAGTGGTCGCGCCCGGCCTGAAAGTCGATCGCCTCACCGGTGCGGCGCACGACCAGGCAGGCCTTGATCGACGGCGTCTCGCGCAACGCTTTGTCGACGTTGCCTTTGAGGGGAATGACCTTGCCGCGCCGGTAGCCGCCGTCGGCGGTGATGCACAGCTTGGCGCCGCAGTCGTTGATGCGATCGCGCAGCGCCTCGGCCGAGAAGCCGCCGAACACCACGGTGTGGGTGGCGCCGATGCGCGTGCAGGCCAGCATGGCCACCGCCGCCTCGGGGATCATCGGCATGTAGATGGCGACGCGATCGCCGGCGCCCACGCCCAGCGCCTTCAGCGCGTTGGCAGCGCGACAGACGTCCTGGTGCAGCTCGGCGTAGGTGATCTTGCGTTCTTCGCCGGGCTCGCCTTCCCACAGCAGCGCGACCTTGTTGGCGCGGGTGCCGAGGTGACGATCCAGGCAATTCGCCGACAGGTTGATCTCGCCGCCGTCGAACCAACGCGCCCACGGCAGCTGCCAGTCCAGCACCTTGGTCCAGGGCTTGGTCCAGGTCAGCTCGGCGACGGCCATCTCGGACCAGAAGGCTTCCGGATCGTCGATCGATCGGCGATACAGACGATCATACGTCGCCTGGTCTTTGATCAGCGCCTGGCTGGTGAAGGCCGACGAGGGGGGAAATCGCCGCGTCTCGCGCGAGACCGACTGGATGACACCGGTAGAATCGTTGCCCTGCCCTGGTCCCGAGCCGTTCGATTGGTTGCCCATGGCGCTCCTTACCTTATGGCGAATCCCTGCAGATCGGAATTCGCATCTGTCCACTCGGTTTCAACGTGCGTGACGTGTGCGCCGCGCGGACCACGGCGCAGATATTCCAGAAAACTCAACACGGCTGGCTCGGCGCCCTCGGCCAGGACCTCGACCGAGCCGTCGGGTTGGTTGCGAACCCAACCGGCCACGGCGAAACGACGCGCCTGTTCCAACGTCGTCGCGCGATAGCCCACGCCCTGCACGTGCCCGCGCACCACGGCGCGCAGTCGCCTCACGGCTGCACCCGCAGCGACGCTGGCCGCAACACCTCGCCGCCGGTGCCAGCGCCTCCGCGGAGATCAACGGAGCGCGGCTGACCGGGGCGGGCATCGGCGGGCGCCGACAGGATGGTGATGCGCCCATCGCCGGCGGCCGCCGGCACCAGCAGCCATCGGCCGTCGGGCGACATGTCCACTTTGCCCATCACGCCGCTGGCGGTGGCGGCGGGCGTGGCGATCTCCTGCGCGCCCACCCGAAACACCGCTGCGCCTTGCTTGGTGTCGCCCCGCCGGCGCGCGGACACCCACACCGTGGCGCGCTCGGGCGGCAAGCGAATCGCCGCTCCGCTCAGCAGCGGCAATGGGCGCCCGGCGCTGATCGCCATCGGCTCGATCGCTTCATCGATGGTCAGCGTCCGGGCCAGGGGCAGCGACACGCGCGTCGGACCGTCGTCGATCAGGCGAACGGCAAAAAGGCGCGTCGGCTGCGGCCCGGTGGCGCGGCTTTGGGCCGTATCACCGGCCAGCACCCACAGTGACAATCCGTCGGGCGAGAACGCCACGTCGACCAGCACCGGCACCCGCGCCTCAGCCACGAGAGCGGTTCGACCGAGCACGGTGACCGGCCCGCGCGGGCTGATGCCAAGAACGATCAATTGATTGCCGCGCTGGGTGAGCAACGCCAACCGGGTGCCATCGGGCGAGATATCCGCCGCCACCAACCCGGCGTCGCGAACGTCGGCAGGCAGCGGGCGCGGCGCGGTCCGCGTCGGGTGCAGCGGATAACTGGTGTCAACGACGGCCAGATCGGCGGCCCGCACCAGGACCAGCACCGGCATGTGCGCGGCAGACAAAAGCGCGATCACCGGCTCGGGGCCAAGCTCCAGGCGCGTGGCCGCGCGTGGACCGCCCGGCGCCGGGATCTCCACCACGTTGACCACGGAACGCCGGGCTTCGGCGATGTACGCGGCTCTTCCATCGGCGGACAGCGCCAGAAAGCGGCCACCGTCGATGGCGGTGCCGCCGGCGGCCACCGGACCGTCGTTGTTGATCTCCGCCCAATCGACACGACCGCCGCCCGCCGCCACCACGGCGGCGTAGCGTTTGATCGTCACGTTCTTTTCGCCGCTGCCGTTTTCGGTGGTGACGACAACCGAGGCGGTGCCGGCCGGCGCGCCGATGGGCACCCGCACCAGGGCGCCGCCATCGACGGTCCGTCCCAGCACCGCCGCCGGGTGACCGCCGACGCGCACGGTGGGTTGTCGGCCGAAGCCTTTGCCGCGCACCCACAAGGTCTCGCCCACGGTGATGACACCGTCGCTGCCGTCCAGCTTCAGCTGGCCGCGCAACGGCACGTCCGACCCGCCGAGGTCGGTGATCTCGGTGATGGTCGGCCTGCCCGAAGCCTGCGACAGATCGCGCGGGTCTTCGACCATCTGGTGCAGCGGCCCTCCGCAGCTGGTCAGGAGGACCGCCGCGAGGACCGCCCGCCTCACAGTGGACCTTCGGTGATGCGGAAGCCGACCAGGTTGTTCGGGATCATCGGCAGCTCGTCGTACTTGGCGACGACGTTGTTGGCGGCGTCCAGGAACTGCGCCTTGGACAACACGACCATCTGCACGGCGCCCTGCGGGGGCGCGCACGAGCCAACGTAGCCGACGATCTTGGCGCCGGTGTCGAACTCGAACGTGACGCGGTGACTGACCATATCGCGAAGCTTTTTGTAGTCGGGCATGGGCGCGGACGATACCACGCGTTGGGCGGCAACGGTGTTGGTACGGCGGCGCGGACAACCAGCGCTGGGGCAGCCCGGTCGCTAACACCGGCTCGGGCGCCCTGAGGGCCGCTACGGATGGCCGGGCGGCAGAGGACCGTGCGGGCGACCGCCGCCCATCATCGGCGGACCACCGCCACCAATCAGCGATTCGTCTTCTTTCTGGATCTGGTTCAAAGACAGCTTCACCCCGCGCGAGCCAACCGCGACCTTGGGCAACAGGGCGATGACGTCGCCCTTCTTGTGGGTCATCGGATCGCCATCCTTGTCGACGCGGGCGCTGATGGCCAGGTCGCCCTCGAAGTTGCCGTTCTTGAACATCATGTCCTGCGGACCCAGCGAGAACGGGATGGGCAGCGCCGCCGCGGTGAACCTTTTCACCGCCACCAGCGAACCACGCGCCGACGGATTGTCCGAGATGCGGCGGGCGACCAGGAAGATCACGTCGTCCGGTTTGACCTGCGCCTTCATTGAAGGGGCCAGGACGATGGTGCCGTTGATGACCGCGTTCGGATCCGGCTTGGGCTCGGGCGCCGGCGCTTCGGCGGCGGGCGCGGGCGGCGGAGCGGGCGCGGACGGCGCGGCAACAGGCGCAGGCGTCGCCGAGCCGGCGGGCGGCGCGGGAATGCCAGACGCTTTGCCGGCGTCGTCGTTCTTGCTGCACGCGACGAGCGAGAGCGCCACGCTGGCGCCGATCAGAGCGGCGAGCAAACTCGAACCGCGCGCTGGTTTCGACATGCGCGGACCATAACACAGTCGGCTATCATGCCGACGATGTCCGGTCCCCTCACGGCCACGCTCAGCGCGCGAGCCATCGTCGCTCCGGGGATCGCGGATCTCCGATTCGCCATGCAATCGCCGGCCATGCTGCGCTTCCGCGGCGGCCAGTTCGTCTCGCTCTCGGTCGATCCGTCACTGCCCCGGCGCAGCTATTCGATCGCCTCGCAAAGCGACCGCGGCGAAAGCGTGCGCCTCATCCTGCGCGTGATCGAAGGTGGCCCAGCGTCCGCGTACTTGATGGCGATGCCGCTGGGAGCGCCGCTGGCCATGACCGGCCCGCACGGCTTCTTCACCCTCGAGGACCAGCACCCGGGCGACATCGTCTTCGCCGCCACCGGCACCGGCGTGGCGGCGGTGATGCCCATGCTGGGCGAGCTGGCGGCTCGACCGGCGACCGGCCGGCGCCTGCTGGCCTGGGGACTGCGCCACCCCGAAGACATCTTCGCCCGCGACGAGATCGAAGCCCTGTGTCGTGACGCCGGCGTCGAGCTGGACATCCACCTGAGCAGGCCGCCGTCCGGCTGGAGCGGAACGTCGGGCCGCATCACGGGCACCCTATTGCGCCAATTTCCCCAGCTGGCGGCGCCCACGTTCTACCTGGTGGGCAACGGCGCGATGATCGACGAGCTGAAACGCGCCCTGGTGGAAAAAGGGGTCAATCGCAAAAAACAGATCCGCACCGAGGCTTTTTTCGATTAACCAGCCGGCGGCGCGCGATCGGCGATCCGGACACGCCCCCGGCACGCTAGAATTTCGCCGTAATGAGGATGGTCGGCACCGCGGCCTTGGGCCTGCTCCTGGCCGCCGCTGCTTGCAGCGGGACAGACGAACCCACCGCCACGCTGACCAGCCTGACGCCCGCCCGCGCCTACACCGACACCGCCGTGCCCGCGGCGCTGCGGGGCGGGCCTTTCCGTCCGTCGTTCGCCGTCGACACGTCGTCAGGCAGCGCGCGCATCGACCTGACGGCCTTCGCCTGCTTGCTGTTGCCCACCGCCGCCGACGACGTCACTGCCGCCAGCACGGCCGAGGTCACCGCCTGGACCGATCCGATGCAGCTTGATGTCAGCGTGCCGGCGAAATTGCCGGCCGGCTTTTACGACGTGCTGTTGCGCGAGCCCAACGGCCCGGCGGCGACCTTGAAGAAAGGCTTTCAATCACTGGGCCCCGACACCGACGCGCCCGAGGTGTCGCTGGACGCACCGCTTGGCGGCACGTTCGTGGTGGCGGGGACCCGCGTACCGGTCACCGTCAGCGCCAACGACGGCGACGGCCACCTGATCTCGCTGGGCTGGACGCTGACCTCGTTACATTTTTCAGCGCAGACGCACACCTGCCCGGCGCCCGCCGGCGCGTCGCACATCACCTGCGATGATGGCGCGCTGGTCTTGCCCGAGAGCACCAGCCTGCAAGATCAGATGATCCTGCGCGTCGACGCCCAGGACGACGCCGGCAACCTGGGCTCGCGCGAAGATCTCCTTTGGCTGGCCCAGGCCCCGGTGCTCACCTCGTTCGCGCCGGCCGTCGGGCCGTCGACGGGCATGACTCAGATCGTGGTGCGTGGGCAGGCCTTCGTGATGGCCACCCGCGTGCTGATCGACGGCGTGCCGATCAACCCCGCCGGCGGCATCTGGGAGAACGACACCACCATGCGCGGGTTCACCAACGCCCACGATCCCGGCGCGGCGCCGGTGGTGCTGGAGACGGGAAACCAGCAGGTGGTGGGACAGGCCTTCACCTTCGTGGCCGTACCGGTGATCCGGCAAATCACTCCCAACCAGGGCCCGTCGGCGGGTGGAACGGTGGTGACGATTGTCGGCAGCCACTTCGTGTGCGACCGTCCGGACGCGATGGGCACTCAATTCTCCGTCGGCGCGGGCGTGGTGCGCGTGCCCTTGACTGTCACCGATTGCGCGGGCATGAACCGGGTGGCGGCGATCATGCCAGGCTATATGGTGCCGCCTGATGGCACCGGCACGGTGTCGCTGTTCGCGCTGGACGCCGCAGCCGGCGAATCAGAGTTGCCGGACGCCTTCACGTACGCGTCGCTGCCAGTGACGCCGCCGCCGATGCCCATACCCATGCGCTGATGAAACTTTTCTCCAAGCTGACATTGTTGACCCTGGGCGTTTCGGCGGTGCCGGTGGGCATCGCCGGTTACTCGTCGCTGCGCATCGGGCAGAACGCCTTGCGAGGGGCGATCGAAGAGAACGAGCTGACAGTGGCCAAACAGGTGGCCGAATACACCGCTGGCGAGCTGAACAACCTCTTGTCGATCCTGCGCGTCGACGCGCACATCTTCGACCTCACGCGCGCCGGCCGCGAAGCGCCCACGCCGCAAGGCCTGCTGAAGTTCTTGCAGCTGGTCTATCACCAGAGCGACGACTTCTGCGCGGTGGCCATGTTCGACGAACGCGGCGGCGCCGTCGGACAGCCAGCGTTCATGGAGAATCCGGCTCAGTACGAAAGCTTTCGCAACCACGAACCGATGCGCCCCACCGACGTCGAAGCGGTGGGCTTGATGGCCCCGCTCGGCGAGGCGGCGCGCGGCGGGAGCGGCGTGGGCCCGGTTTTTCTGGGTGGTCCCAACCGGCTGCCCCACGTGGTGATCGCCGTGGCCTTCGATCCCAGCCTGGGCGGCGGCAAGCGGATCCTGGCCGCCGAGATCACCCTCAAGCGCCTCGGCGACTACGTGGCGGCCGCTTCCAGCCCCGACACCGACGTCAAGCTGCTGGACAGCCGTGGGCGCTTGATCGCCGCCGGGAGCCACGGCGGCGTGGCCAGCCTGGATGTGGTGCGCATGCCGAACGGAAAAGAAGGCGAGCTGCCGCCCGCCGATTTCGTCGGCGAGTACGAACCGAACGAACGCCGGGCCATCGGCGCCTTCGCCGCCGCCGGGCCTTCGGGGCTGGGCGTGGTCGTCGATCGCAGCGTGCGCGCCGCCCTGGCCCCGGTCGAACGGATCGCCCGCGCCACGCTGTTCTGGATCGGCATTTCAGTTTTGATCGGCTCGATCGTGGCCCGCAGCGTGGCCCGGCGGATCGCCCAGCGGGTGGAGAGCTTGTCGGCCGGCGCGCTGCAACTGGCCGCCGGCAAGCTGGACACGCGCATCGGCGAGACCAGCCGCGATGAACTGGGCGACCTGGCCCGCGCTTTCAACACCATGGCCGGATCGCTGGACAGCGCGCGCGGACAGATCCTGCAGCAGAACAAAGAGATCCTGGCCTGGAACCAGACCCTCGAGCGGCGGGTGGACGAAAAAGCCCGCGAATTGCGCCAGGCCCACGATCTGTTGCTGCGCTCGCGCTCGCTGGCGGCGGTGGGCGATCTGGGTTCCGGCGTGGCGCACGAGATCAACAACCCGCTGGCCGGCGTCCTGGGAATGGCCCAGCTCATCCTCACCGATCTGACCGCAGATCATCCGATGCGCCCGATGATCGAAGACATCGAAGAACAAGCCACGCGCATCCGCAAGGTGGTGTTCAATCTTCTGCGTTTTGCCCAGCGCGAGATGGGCGAGGACATGGTCGCCATCGACGTCACCCGGGTCCTGGACGACGCCATCGAGCTGTGCGGCCCCAGCGAGCTGGCCAGCTCGGGCGTGCAGATCATGCGTCGGTACGCCAAGCACACTCCGCTGGTGCGGGGCAGCGGAACCCGCCTGCAGGAAGCGTTCATGCAGCTCATCCAAAATGCCCGGTCGGCCATGCCCAAGGGCGGCACCATCGCCATCGAGACCAACGTCCCCGACGACACGCTGGTGCGGGTGACCATCCGCGACACCGGCCGCGGCATCAACCCCGAGCACCTGCCGCGCATCTTTGATCCGTTCTTCACCACCAAGGGCGAGTGGGCCGGCACCGGAATGGGGCTGGCGGTCGTGCACAAGACGATCGAAGATCACGGGGGAGCCATCCAGGTGCAAAGCCAGGTCGGCACGGGAACCAACGTCAGCATGACCTTCCCGGTGAATGCGGTGAGGACCCGTCTGTCATGATCAAGCCGTCGTACAAGCGAACCGCCGGCTCGGTCGCGCTGGGCGTCAGCGTGCTGGCGCTGCTGTACGGCGCCACGCGGCTGTCGAGGCTGCTGTTCGAACGCCCCACCAGCGTGGCCACCGTGTCGCCCAGCCCCACCGGCACCGCGCGCACAGCGCCCGAGGCCACCGCCGAGGCGAACATCTTCCAGGTCATCGCCGCCGACGGCCAGGTCGACGCGTACCGCGACGGGCGCTGGGTCGCCGTGCAGAAAGGCGACCTGCTGAGCTTGCAGGACATCGTGCGCACCACGCCCGGCGCCAGCGCCGTCTTGCGCCTGGGCGCAGCGACGGAGATCGATCTGCGCGAGAAAGTCGAGATCCGCCTGGACAAGCTGACCGCCGCCGGCGCCATCGTCGATCTGCGACGAGGCAAGGTGGTGGCCCGGGTGGGCGCCAGCGGCGACAATCTGGAGATCACCGCCCGCCAGACCCGTACGGTGAACGAAGGCCCGGCGCACTTCGTGGTGATGGCCGGCGAGAATGGCCGGGTGTCGGTGGCGTCGACCGGCGGGCGGGCGCGCTTCGCCGCCGGCGGCAAGACCGTCACGTTGACCGAAGGGACGCAAACCCGGGCCGAGGACCATCAAGCGCCCGACGACCCGGAGAAAATCCCCGAGGAAGTTTTGCTGACCGTGGTTTGGCCGGCCAGCGAACGCCACGGCGAGCAAGCGGCGTTGAAAGGTCGCGCGTCGGCGACGTCGCTGGTGACGGTGAACGGGGACGCCGTTGCCGTCGGTGCCGACGGCGCCTTCGCCGCCACCGTGTCTTTGAAAGAAGGCGACAACCCGATCCAGGTCGCCGCCGAATCGCTGACTGGCGGAACGCGGACCGCCAGCAAGACATTGATTCGACCATCGACTCGGCCGCCGAAGCTGGCGCCGGGGCGCGGGCCGCTTTGGAAGAAAAACTGAAAGGGGCTGGATGAAAACACCACCACCTTCAACCGCCCCGCCGGCGGCGATGCCCGTCGCTGCCGTCTCGGCGGACGCCCTGGCAGCGGAGAACGCTCGCCTGCGCGAACTTTTGTCCGCCGCCGGCCGCCTGGCCGAGTTCGGCCGCTTCGCCGCCCAGCAGGTCCACGAACTGCGCCAGCCCTTGTTCGCCATTCGCGGCCTCGGCCAGTTGTTGCTGGAGAAAGACCACGTCGATCTGGAGGAGATCCTGGACTTCGCCCGCCACATCGTCGATCAGTCGGAACGTTTGACCGCTCTGGTGTCCGATCTGCGCCAGATGTCGGTGCCCGCGCCCCGCCACGGCAAGCGGCGCGCCGAGGTCGACGCCATCCTGGTGCGCGTGACGTCGCTGCTGGATTTTCGCCTGCGCAAGGGCGTCCGCCTGCGCACGCACATCGCCCCCGACGTGCCGCCGGTGGCCGCGGTGCCGCAGGCTTTGGAACAGATCTTCATCAACTTGTTCACCAACGCGCTCGACGCGGTGGCCGGCTTGCCGGCGGCGGTGATCCAGGTTCGCGCTCGCGGCTTGCCCGAACATCCGGGCCTGGTCGAAGTGGCCATCGCCGACAACGGCGTGGGGGTGGCGAAGGCGGTGCGGGCGCGGCTGTTCGAAACGTTCTTCACCACCAAGGGCGAAGAACAAGGCACCGGCCTTGGCCTGGCGGTCAGCCGCGAGATCGCCCGCACCTACGGCGGCGAGCTCATGTTGCTGGAGGATCCCGGGCCCTGGGAAGAACCGGTGGTCACCGCGTTTTCGCTGACCCTGCCGGTCCTGCAGGAATTCTAGTCGCCGGCGGCATGGCTTTCGTTCTTCCTCTGCTGATGGCCCTGGCGGCGCTGGCGGGCGGCGACGTCGACACGGTCACGCCAGGGCCCAGCGCCAGCTCGACGGCTGCAAGCGGCAGCGGCGCGCCTCACGTCACGGTGATCGCTGATCGGCAACAACTGACCCTGGGCAACGACGACGGCGTCGGCCTGACCTTCGAGGTAAGCGGTTTTTCACCCGGCGCCAACGTGATCGTGCGCGGCGTGGCCAACGTCGGCCGCGTGGATCCCCCAAAGCCAGGATCAGCGCCGGGCCGCTTCGTCAGTCGTTACCTGACGCCGCAGGAGCAGTTTCCCCAGGTGGCGGTGATCGTCGTCGAAGCCCGCGCCGGCGAGCAAAGCGCCCGCGGCGTGATTCGCTTGCCCCTTTGCGCGCCGACGGAGATGCCGTTTCGCACCGATCCGCACGCCCAGGTCACCTTGCGCGTCGGCGATCGCCTGTTCGGCCCCACCAGCGCCGACGCCGGTGGCAAGGTCAAGCTACCGATCATCGTCCCGCCCGGCGTCGGCATCGGGCAGGCGCGCGCCGTCGACGGCAACGGCAACCTGAGCGAGACCATCGTCGATCTGCAGCCGACGGCCTACCCGCGCGCCGTCATCGTCGCCCCGCCGGCGCTGGTGGTGGGCACGCTGGTCGAGCTGTCCGTGTACGCCACCGAGCCGCGCGGCGAACCGACGCCGACCAAGCTGATCGCCTTGCGGCCGTCGCGCGGGGTGGCGCACGCCCTGGAACCCGGCCCGGGCGGCGAGGCGCGTTTCCTCTACGAAGCGCCCAGCGGCGTCGACGTGATCACCTTCGAAGCCAGCAAGTCGGGCGATCCCGCCGCTTCGTTCCAGCTGACCACCAACCTGCACGCCGGGCCGGCCAAGAAATTGACCCTGACCCCGTCGACCAACTGGCTGGTGATTGGCAGCGGGCAAGACGCGCGCGTCGGGGTGGCAGCGGAGGATCGTTTCGGCAATCCTGTCGCCTGCAACGCTGTCACCCTGACCAGCGCGGGCCAGAAACTTTCCGTGGACGTCTCCCAGACCGGAGACGTCAGCGCGCTGGTGCGGGCGCCCGAGCGCTTTGGCGGGAAAGACGCCATCACCGTCGAAGCGGCGCTGGAAGACGCCCACGACTCCGTGGAGATCTTACTGTCGGGCGGTCCGCCCGCCCATCTGACCGTCGATCTGGCCACGCCGTCGGTGGTGGCCGACGGTCGACGCGGGGTCGAGGTGCGGGTGAACGCCGTCGATCAAGCCGGCGCGCCCACGATGATCTCGGGGATGAGCTGGGAGATCAGCGGCGGACGCCTCAGCAACGTGCGCAAGCCGCGGGTGGGAACCACCATTGCCAACTTCGTTCCGCGCCGCGCCTCCACGCCACACGACGAGACCATCGCCGTGATGGCCAGCCAGGCCTTGCGCGCCTCGGCCACGGTGCGCATCGAACCACCGCCACCGCGGGCGGTGGTCACGGCGCGGGCGGCGTTTTTTTCCAACCTGGGCAGCGCTTCAGGGCCGGCGGCGTTTCTGGACGCCGTGCGACCGCTGGCGGGAAAATGGGCCGCCGTCGACGTGGGGCTGTCGCTCGGTTACCTGCACGACGACATCACCACGCGGTCGGCGCCAGCGGTGAACGCGCAGGGCACCCGCGTGGAGATCGATCAATTTCCCTTGCTGGCCATCGGTCGCTATCGCCTGCCGATCGCCGGCGCCGACGTGCACGCGCGGGCGGGCATCGGCGCGTCGCTGGCCAGCACGCGGCTGACCCCACCAGCGGCGGACGGCGCGCCACCGGTCACCGCGCCCGCCCAGGCCCTGGCCCTGGAGATCGGCGGTGAGGCGGCTTTTCCGCTGGCGCCGGGACAGTTGATTGTTGGCCTGCGCTATCTGTGGATCGAGTTCGGCCACACGTCGCATCACGACGAAATTGGCGGCAACAGCGCGGGCCTGGTCGCCGACCTTGGGTATAGACTGTCGTTCTAGCGATGTGGACCGCGATCGAAGATGGCTTCGTGGCCCAGCTGCCGGCGATTCCCCCAAGCCCGGTGGTGGTCAGCGTCCCGCACGCCGGCATCGCAACCGTTGGCTTCGAGAACGCGCTGGCGCCCGAGCTGGACGTGCGCTGCGACGCCGATCTTCACGTCGACCGTCTGTACCGCATCGGCGAGCCGTCCGCGCCGTCGGCATTCGTGGCCGCGCGGTTGTCGCGGTTCGTGTGCGATCTCAACCGCGATCCCGACGACGTGGGCCCAGGCGCCGTTCCGCTGCACCGCGATCCGCGCAACGCCGACGGCCGCGGGTTCATCTGGGCCGTCACCACCGCCGGGTCGCCGGCCCTGTCGCGCCCGCTGTCGCTGGAAGACTGGCGCGCCCGCACGTCGATCCACGCCGCCTATCACGACGCCATCACCCGCGCCCTCAACCGCGCGCGCGATCGCTTTGGCTTTGCTGTGCTGGTCGACGGCCATTCGATGCCGTCGCGCGGGCGTCAGGGCCACAAAGATCCCGGCCGCGAGCGCGCCGACGTCGTCCCCGGCGATCGCGACGGCAGCAGCTGTTCCCCGGCCCTGTCGCGGCTGGTAGGCGGCCACTTCGCCGAGCGCGGGTACCGCGTGGCCTTCAACGATCCCTACAAAGGCGGTTTCATCACCACGCACCACGGCCGTCCAGCCGAACACATCCACGCCATCCAGATCGAACTGCGACGCGATCTCTATATGAACGAGTCGACGTACACCATCGTCGATGCGGGGTTTCAACGCCTGCGTTCAGCGATCGACGATCTGCTGGCGAAGTTGGAGACGTTCCAACCTTAGCAAGAGCCGCGCACCGGACCGAATGGCGCCCATCAACCGCGCAATCGGAAAGCGCGGCGCGAACCCCGCCACGCTGGGCGGGCGTACTAAGTAATGAACCCCTTCTTCGCCAAATATTCGCCGACCAGAATGGCGCCGCGCGCGGCGCCCATGCGGGTGTTGTGCGAGACCAAGAGGTACTTGAAGCCGTTGGCCAGCGCCGGGTCCTCCCGCAGGCGCCCCACCACCGTCGACATGCCGCCCTCCTCGTCGCGATCCAATCTCACCTGCGGGCGGAACGGATCATCGCGCACCGTGATGAGGTGCTTGGGCGCCGAGGGCAGCGCCAGCTTCGCGAGCTCGGCGCCAAACGCGCGCCACACCGCCTTGACGTCGTCGAGACCCGCTGGCTTCTTCAGCTCGACGAAGACGGATTCGGTATGGCCTTCCATCACGTTCACCCGCGTGCAGGTGCACGAGACGACGATCGGCGCCGGCGCGATCCCGTCGCTGCTCACCTTGCCCAGGATCTTTTGCGTCTCGCGCTCGACCTTTTCTTCTTCTTTCGGGATGTACGGGATGATGTTGTCCAGGATGTCCATCGCCGACACGCCCGGCGAACGCCCGGCGCCCGACAGGGCCTGCATGGACGTCATGAGCACCCGCGACACGCCGAAGGCGTCTTCCAGCGGCTTCAATGTCATGGCCAGACCCACGGTCGTGCAGTTCGGACCCGGCGTGATGAAACCCTTCCAGCCGCGGCGCTTGCGCTGCACGTCGATCAGCGCGGCGTGGTCCCAGTTCACGCCGGGGAGAAACACCGGCGTGTCGTTCTCATAACGAAACGCGCTGGCGGTCGAGATGACCGGAATGTGCGCGGCCAGGCGCGGCTCCATCTCGCGCGCCACGTCGGCTTCCACCGCCGAGAAGCACAGGCGCACGCCGTCGGCCGTCAGGTTGGCCGAGTCCTCGACGACGATGTCGGCGAACTCTGGAGCCAGGGGCTCGCTGCAGAACCACTTTGACGCTCCCTTGTCGTCGCGCACCGCTTGCGCGTAGGTCTTGCCGGCCGAGCGGCTGGACGCGGCCAGCTTCTTGATCTCGAACAGCGGGTGAGCAGACAGCGACGCCAAAAACTGCTGACCAGCAAGGCCAGTGGCCCCCACAACGGCAACGGGAATGCGCGACATGACTTATAGAACCTCCGGGCGCGGCACTTTAGCAGAAGTCGGCTACGGACGCGTTTGGCGCTGGCGGGCGGCTTCGTAAAGGGCGATGGCCCCCGCGACCGAGGCGTTGAGCGACGAGATCTCGCCGCGTTGCGGAATGTGAAACAAACCGTCGCAGCGGCGGACCACGGCCTCGCGCATGCCGCGGCCCTCGGCGCCGATGACCAGGGCGACGGGCGCGCGAAGATCGACAGCGTCCAGGCGCTCACCCTCGGCGCTGCCGGCGCCGAGCACGCGGATGTCGGCCTCGCGAAGCGCATCTATGGTGCGCAGCAGATTCCCCACCCGGGCCACCTTCACTCGTTCGGTGGCGCCCGCCGATGCCTTCACCGCCGCTGGCGTGACCGGCGCGGCGCTGCGATCGGGGACGATCACCCCGTGCGCGCCCAGCACCTCGGCGCTGCGGACCAGCGCGCCCAGGTTGTGCGGATCGGTGATGCCGTCCAGCAACAACAGCAGCGCGGGCTCGCCCGACCCGGCGATCGCCCCCAGGAGCTCGCCCATCTCTGCATAGCGGTATTCGCCGGCCACCGCCACGATCCCCTGGTGCACGCCGCTGCCGGCCAGCGCGGCCACCAGCCGACGCGGGCGGACCTCGACGGCGATGCCGCGCTCGCGCGCCAGGCCCAGCGTTTGATCCAGCTCGGGCGAGTGCGCGCCCTCGGCGACATACACCACCGCCACGCCGCGCGGATGGGCCCGGCACAGCTCCTCGACGGGTCGGATGCCGAACACGACGCGCGTGCCTGCGGGCGCTGTCCCGCCGCCGTCGCGTTCGCTCAAATCGCTGCTTTCACTTCCTCGACCAGCGCTTCGAACGCCTGGGCCGGATCGGCCGCGTCGCGCACCGGACGTCCCACGACCAGATAGTCGGCGCCGTTCTCGATGGCCTGCGCCGCGGTGGCGACGCGCTTTTGATCGCCGTGCGCCGAGCCGGCGCCTTCCGCCGGACGGATGCCGGGCACCACGATGAACAGCCCAGGCGCGGCGCCGCGCGCGTGCTCTATCTCGTGTGGCGAGCAGACCAGGCCGGCGATGCCCGCCCGCGACGCCACCCGGGCCCGCGCCCGCACCATCTCGGGGATCGTCGTCTCGATCCCCTCGGCGCGCAGATCGTCCTCGACCAGGCTGGTGAGCACCGTGACGCCCAGGATCTTCACCTTGTCGCCGGCCGCCTCCGCCGCGCGGGTCAGCATGGCGAACCCGCCCGAGGTGTGCACGGTGAGAAAGTCCGCGTGGATGCGCGCCGCCGACGTCACCGCCCGACCCACCGTCTCTGGAATGTCGTGCAGCTTGAGGTCGAGGAACAGCTTCCCGTTGCGCTTCTGCACCAGCTCGACGGCGCGCTCGCCCTCGGCGATGAACAATTCGAGGCCGACTTTGTAGAACGCGGGCCTTCCGTCCAGGCGATCGAGGAACACCGCCAGCCGCGGCAGATCCGGCACGTCCAACGCGACAATCACCCGATCGCGCGGGGCGATCACGTGGGCCGGTGGATGCGCGCCGGACATCAGCGACGCTCCTTCTGGACTTCGGCGATCACCGTCGCGGCGATGTCGGCGATCTTCACCTTGCGCACCTCGGGCGCGCGCCGCAGCTTGAGCTCGACCACGCCTTCGGCCAGACCTTTCTTGCCGACGGCGATGCGGAACGGGATGCCCATCAGGTCGGCGTCCTTGAACTTCACGCCCGGCCGCTCGTCGCGATCGTCGTAAAGGACGTCGATGCCGGCGCCCGTCAGTTCGCCGTAAAGCTTCTCGCACAAGGCGACCAGGTTGGTGTCATCCATCTGCAGCTCCAGCAAGGCGACTTCGTGCGGGGCCAGCGGCGTCGGCCAGATGATCCCGTCCTTGTCGTGGTTTTGTTCGATGGCCGCGGCGACGATGCGGGTGACGCCGATGCCGTAGCAGCCCATGGTCATCGGCTTTTCGTGGCCGTCGACGTCCAGAAAGGTCACCCCCATCGGCTTGGAATATTTTTGCCCCAGGAAGAACACGTGTCCGACCTCGATGCCGCGGTAGCCTTTGAAGTGGCCGCTGGCGCAGCGCGGACACCGGTCGCCGGGCGCCGACTGCCGGTAGTCACCGCAGGCGAGCGGCGTGAAGTCGCGTTCAAGGTTCACGCCGCGCAGGTGGGCGTCGGCCTGGTTGGCTCCGACGACGAAATCGGTCATGGCGCAGATCTCCAGGTCGCAATAGACGGGGATCTTCAGACCGACCGGGCCGGCGAAGCCGGTCGGCGCGCCCGTCGCCTCGCGCACCGCCGCGTCCGAGGCCAACACGACGTCGGTGGCGCCCAGCGCCTTCTTCAGCTTGATCTCGTTGACCGTGCGATCGCCGCGCACCAGCGTTGCCACCGGCTTGCCGTCGGCCAGATAGATCAGCGTCTTGACCAGAGCGGTGGGCGGCACCTTCAGGAACGCCGACACCTCTTCGATGGTGTGCTGGCCCGGCGTGGAAACCTTGCTCAGCGCTTCCTTGCCGGCGGCGCCGCTCGGGCGCGCCTCGCCGGCGCGGCTCTGCGCTTGTTCGATGTTGGCGGCGTAGTCGCAGTTGTCGCAGGCCACCAGCGCGTCCTCGCCGGTCTCGGCCAGCACCTGGAACTCGTGCGACAGCGAGCCGCCGATGTTGCCGGTGTCGGCCTCGACAGCGCGGAAGGCCAGTCCGCAACGCTCGAAGATGCGCTTGTAGGTGGCGTACATGTTCTCGTACTCGCGCTTGGCGTCGATCTCGTCGACGTGGAACGAGTATGCGTCCTTCATGGTGAACTCGCGCCCACGCATCAGGCCCGCGCGCGGCCGCAGCTCGTCGCGAAACTTGGTCTGGATCTGGTACAGGTTCAGCGGCAGCTGGCGATAGCTGCGCACGTCGCTGCGGACCAGGGCGCAGATGACCTCTTCGTGCGTCGGGCCGATGACAAAGTCGCCGCCCTTGCGATCTTTCAAGCGCAGCAACTGCGCGCCGTATTGCTCCCAGCGCCCTGATTCCTGCCAGAGCTCAGCGGGAATGACCGCCGGCAGAAACACCTCCGACGCGCCGGCGCGATTCATCTCCTCGCGGATGATGCGGGTGATCTTTTGCACCACCCGAAAGCCAAGTGGCAGGAACGAATAGATCCCGGCTGCCACCTTGCGGATGTACCCGCCGCGCACCAGAAAGACATGAGACGGAACCTCCGCCTCGGCGGGCGCTTCCTTCAGGGTCGGAACCAGGGTCTTGGACAGACGCATGATGTGCGAGGTCTTAACATCGGAAAGCGTGCGCGGGAAGCCTGGCGCGAAAAGAGCCAGCGCCGCCATTCGTGGCTAAAGTGACGGTTCATGGGCCTCGGCGAGTACAACAAAAAACGCGATTTCCACCGCACCAGCGAGCCACCCGGCGAAGCGCCGCCGGGCCGCAAGGATGGCGACGGGCGCATCTTCGTCATCCAAAAACACGACGCGACCCGCCTGCACTATGACTTTCGGCTGGAAATGGACGGCGTCCTGCTGAGCTGGTCGGTGCCCAAAGGCCCCAGCCTCGACCCGAAAGAAAAACGCCTGGCGGTGCGGACCGAGGACCACCCCATCGCCTACGCCGACTTCGAAGGGATCATCCCGAAAGGCGAATACGGCGGCGGGACGGTCCTGCTGTGGGATCGCGGGACCTGGGAGCCGATCGGCGATCCGCGCGCCGGCTATCAGGCTGGAAACTTAAAGTTTTTGTTGAAGGGAAAGAAGCTGCACGGCGGTTTCGCGCTGATAAAGCTGAAGGGCCGCGGACCGGCGGCCGCCCGCCGGCGCGACGACGAACGAAGCTGGCTTTTGATCAAGGAGCGCGACGCCACCGCCCGGCCCGAGAGCGACGGCAGCATCGTCGAGACCCGCCCGGAGAGCGTGACCACCGAGCGCGATCTCGACGACATCGCCGCCGATCGCTCGCGGGTGTGGCATTCCCACCGCGGGCAACTGGACGCCGCGACGATTGAGGGCGCGGTGGCCGCCCCGCTGCCGCGGGCGTTCAAGGCGGCGGTGGCGGTGGCCACGAAAGGCGCTCACGTCCCCGACGGCGAGGACTGGCTGCACGAGATGCACATCGAAGGCGAACGCCTGCTGGGCGAGATCAACGGCCAGACGGTGCGCCTCCTGACCCCGAACGGCCGGCCGGTTTCCACCGCGCGGGCCCGCCTGCTGACCCCGCTTGATCACGCGCTGCGGATGCTGCCGGTCAAGCAAGCGCTGATTGACGGCACGTTGACTGTGTTGCGCCCGGATGGGCGCACCACCGAGGAAGGGCTGGACGCCGCGCTGGCCAATGGCGACCGCGACGGCGAAAACCGCCAGGGCAGCACCGGCCGACTGACATTCTTTGCCTTCGACCTGCTGTACCTGGACGGCCACGATCTGCGCGGAGCGACGCTGGAAACGCGCAAGCAGGTCTTGCACAAGCTGATCGCCGGCGCCGACGCGCCGCTGTTGCGGCTTGGTACCCACGTCAGCGGCGGCGGTGAGCGCTTCTTCGCCGAGGCGTGCAAGGTGGGGATCCCGGCGATTGTCTCCAAGCCGCGCGATCATCGATACCAGCCGGCGGCGAAATCGCGCGCGGCCGGCTGGCGGCTGACCCGCTGCCCAAAGTCGTCAGCGAAAGCCACGGCAACGCCGGACCGGCACCACCACCAACCAGCGCAGACGCCGCCTGCCGCCCCACCCAAATCCGCCGGCAAGACACCGGAGACCGTCGCCGGTATCAAGCTGTCGTCGCCCTTGCGCGTGCTGTGGGGCGACCTCGGCTTCACCAAGCACGATCTGGCCCGCTACTACGAAACCATCGCCGACCGCGCCCTGCCCCACATCGTCGGCCGGCCGCTGACGCTGTTCCGCTGCCCGGAAGGCGTGGGCACGCCCGACACGCAGCCGTGCTTTTACATGAAACACGCCAATTTTTCGGTGCCCGGCAACGTCGAGCGCATCAAGCTGCGCGAGCGCAATGAAGCCAACGAATATCTGGTCATTCGCGACCTGTCGGGGCTGATGGCCCTGGTGCAGATGAGCATCCTGGAGATTCACACCTGGGGCTCGCAGGCCGACGACGTCGAGCACCCCGATCGCATCGTGATGGATCTGGATCCCGATCCGAGCGTGAAGTGGGAAGACGTGGTGGTCGCCGCCCACCTCATCCAGCACCAGTTCGCCGAGATCGATCTGGAAAGTTTCGTAAAGACGACCGGCGGCAAGGGCCTGCACGTGGTGGCGCCGCTGGCCCCGGCGCTCGGCTGGGAAGAGGTCACGGCGCTGTCGCGCGCTGTGGCCGAGCGGATCGCCCGCGGGGCGCCCCAGTTTTTCACCACCAACATCGCCAAGGCCCAGCGCAAGGGAAAGATCCTGCTCGATTACCTGCGCAATCACCGCGGCAGCACGGCAGTGGCGGCGCTCTCCACGCGGGCCCGCGCCGGCGCCACCGTCTCCGTGCCGCTGTCGTGGGACGAGCTGACCCCGGACCTGAACCCATCCCTGTTCAACGTCCGCTCCGTGCCGGCGCGCCTGGCCGCCCAGAAGGTGGATCCATGGGCCCGCTATTTTCGGCTGAAGCAGAAGGTGAGCGCCGCCGCCCGCCGCCTGCTCAGCGCGACGACTTGATGTCGTCGCCGTCGACGACGTAGATCAGCGGCGCGTCGACGCGGGCGTGGTCGACGCCGAACTGCACGTTGCCGGTGGTGCCTTCGAACGTGCCGGCGCCCAGCGCCTTCAACAGATCGGCGCGCGTGCGAGCCCCATGCGCGGTCGCCGCCCGCAGCAACGCCACGCCGTCGTAGGCATACGCCTCGGTGGCGTGCGGATCCTGCCCGTACGCCGCGCGGTACGCCTCGACGAAGGCGCGGCTGCGCGGGTCGTCGCCGTCGGCGAAGAAACCGGGGGACAGCAGCGCGCCCTGGACGTAACGACCGGCGTTTTGTAGCAGGCGCGGCGACAGATCGTTCGCCGTCGACAGCAGCAGCACGTTGCGCACCTTCGGCTTGCCGGGTTCGCTAGGCGGGCGCGGCTTGCCCCACGGCTGCGGCCACAGGTCGGCCACCGCCAGGGCCGGCGCGATCAGCTCCAACCGGTCGGCGCTGTCGGCCACGAAGATCGCCTGCGGCGGCACCTTCTTGATCGCCGCCACCGCCGCCGTGAATGACGTGGCGCCGGCGATGTACGTGCCCTCGCCGGTGATGCGTCCGCCGCCGACGATCACCTCGCGCCGGAAAGCCTCGCGCATGCGCTTGCCGAAGGCGCTGTCCGGTCCCAGGATGGCGATGTCGCGCGCGCCCAGCTTCAGCGCCCGGCGCGCCAGCTCGGCCACCCGCGCCTCCGGCGAGTGGACCAGTTGAAACGCCGTCGTGCCGGCACCGGGAATTTGATCGTCCAGCGTCAGCAGCGGCAGCCCCTCTTGCGTCGCCTGGCCGACCGCCGCCGCCGTGGTCTTGCGCTCGGCGCTGCCGATCATGCCGATGACCGATTCCGTCCGCGTCAGCTCGACGACGCTGCGGGCGGCGCGATCGGGATCGGTCGCGGTGTCGCGCACCACCAGCTGCGAACCGACGCCGCCGCCCCCGACGGTGCCCAGGGCGCCGGTGGCCAGCAGCACGGCGCGCATGGCCGCCTCGCCCACCGGCTGAAAGCGACCGGACAGCGGCAGGGCCACGCCGATGCGCGACGGATCGCCGGGGCCGGAACTTTGCGCCAGCTCTTCGAAGCCGGTGGCGTGGCGGGCGCGCGCCGTTTCGCTGTCGACGGTCTCGGCGTTGGCGGAATCGGCCTGCGCACGAAGATAGCTGCTGGCCCGCGCGCCCAGGACCGCGCGCGCCAGGCCCTTGGCCGGCGCGGCATCGAAGGCGCGCCAGGCCGCTTCGCCGGACATCTGCGCGGCGATCTGTTCGGCGCGCTGGCGGGCGTAAGCGCGTTCAAATTCCTTGGCGCCTCGGAAGTAGCCGTCCCACAGCTCCAGGGCCAGCGGGAATTCGCCGGTGGAGGTGGCCGCCTCGGCCAGGGCGCCCCGCAGTTCGACCAGCGATTCATCCGAGCCCTCGCCGGGCTGCTTGGGCAGAAATGGTGTCAACAGATCGCGGGCGCGTGCCCCGTGACCAGCGCGCGATTCCGCCAGGCCCAGGTAATAACGAGCGCGCGACGCCGTCGTCGGATCGATTGCCGCACCGCCGACCAACGGATCCAGCAACTGTCGCGCGCCAGGCTGGTCGCCGCGGAGCAAGGCCAGGCGCGCCAGCATGATCTGCGCCGCCGGCACCGACGGGTGCGCGGGGTTGGCGCCGACGAACGCCTCCAGCGCGACGCGCGCGCCCTCGCGCTCGCCCTGCTCGAAACGCGCCTTGGCGGCGCGAAAATCCGCGTCGCCTGGTGGTTCAGCGGCCACCGCGGCGTCGGCCCCAGCATCGGGCGCGGTGCGCGGGGGCGGCTCGGCCGCGGTGGTTCCGTCGGGCGCCACCGGCGGCGGCAGCGGTTCGCCGGCGCCCAGGCTTCCCGGTTGCACCTGCGCCGGCGCCACCGTCGCGCAAGAGGCCAGCACCCAGAACACAAAGACCGTCCGCCGCACCATGCTCCTTTCTAAGTCTGATCCGTCGCCATGTCGCGTTTTCCGCGGCTTTTTGGGCGGCGCCCGGTCGCCGCCGCGGCCAGGGTCTTGCGGGTGAAGCTGGAGATCCCCAGGGTGGGCAGCTCGTCCGCCGCCACCCAGCGACGGACGTCGTCCGACGGTGAGATCGCCTTCGCCATCACCCGCCCGACAACCGCGTATACCTCAGCCGTCAGATCGCGGTGCGTGAAGATGTGGCGCACCCGCCCACGAAACTGCGGCCGCCGGCGACCGGGCATCACGCCGCTCTGTCGAGCCGCCTGGCGTGCCATCTCGGAGGCGTCCGCCGCGCCCACCACCGTCGCCGACGGCAACGCCCAGGTGCTGGCCAGCAGCTGTCCCTTCGGCCGACGCACCAGCAGCACGCGCCCGGCCTGCGTCACGTACGCGCAGGCCACCCGCGCGGTCGGACGTTGCGCCTTCTGCTTGCGCGCCGGAATGTCAGCGGTGATTCCTTTCTTGTACGCCACGCAGGTCGCGCGCAGCGGACAAACCAGACAGCCCGGCGCCGTCGCCGAGCACACCAACGCGCCCAGCTCCATCACCGCCTGGGTGAAATCACCCGCGCGCCGCGCCGGCACCAGCGCCTGCCCCAGCGCGCGCAGGCGCAGGCGCACCGCCGCCCCGTCGATCACCTCGCTCACGCCGTGCAGGCGCGCCATCACCCGCGCTCCGTTGCCGTCCAGGGCGAAAGTCGGCGCGTCGAAGGCGATTGCCGCCACCGCCGCCGCCGTGTAAGCGCCCACCCCCGGCAGCGTGGCCAGCGCCACTTCGTCGCCGGGGATCGCCGCACCGTGATCCGCCACCACCGCCTGCGCGGCCTTGCGCAGGTTGCGCGCCCGCGCGTAGTAGCCAAGACCCGACCACAGCGCCAGCACGTCATCTTCGCGCGACGCCGCCAGCGCGCGCACATCGGGAAAGCGCGCCAGGAACCGTTCAAAGTACGGCAGCACTGTCGCCACCACCGTCTGTTGCAGCATGAATTCGGACACCAGGGTTCGATACGGGCTGCGCACGCGCCGCCAGGGCAGATCGCGGCGAACGCCGTCGTACCAGTCCAGCAGCGCCGCGGCCGGCGTCTTCATCGAAACGCCACCACCACCGCCGCGCCGATGAGGCCGAACGACACCAGGTATTTGGGCTGCGGCCCCTCGCCCAGCCACAACCAGGCGAACAGCATGAACACCGACAGCGTGATCGCCTCCTGCAAGATTTTCAGCTGATACGCGCTCATCGCCGCCCGATAGCCGATGCGGTTGGCTGGCACCTGCAGCATGTATTCGAAAAGCGCGATGCCCCAGCTCATCAAGATGGCCACCAGCATCGGCGCCGACTTGAACCGCAGGTGTCCGTACCAGGCCACGGTCATGAACAGGTTGGAGAGAACCAGCAGCCCCGCGGTGGTCAGTCGATCGTGCATGTCGGCGTCAGATTCTATAGTACAAAGACGCATGGCTTGGTCCCGCGGCGCAGGCGCCGAGCGCGAAGATCCCATCGTCGCCATCGAACGCGGCGAGCTGGCTCCGATCTATTGTTTGCACGGCACCGAGCGGTACCTGGTCGATCGCTGCGTGAAGGCCATCCGCAAGGCCATCCTGGGCACCACCGCCACCGCCCCCAGCTTCAACGCCGACGTCTTCGATCTGAAGGACGCCAATCTAGGCGCCGTGGTCTCCGCCGCGCGGACGCTGCCGATGTTCGCCACCGGCCCCAGCAAGAAGCGCCTGGTGCTGGCCAAAGGCGTCGACGACGTGAAGGCCGACGCGCTGGAGCCGCTACTTTCGTACGTCGCCGATCCCAACCCGTCGACCTGCCTGGTGCTGGTGGGCGAGAAGATCGACACCCGCTTCAAGGTGTTCGCGGCCCTGCGCAAGGCGGGCTTTCTGCACGATTTCCCTTCGCTGCGGGACCGCGAATTGGCCGCCTGGCTGTCGCGCGAGGCCCGCGGCCGCAAGCTCACGCTGGAAGGCGACGCCGCGACGGCGTTGGCCGAGATCGCCGGCCCCGATCTCGGGCGGTTGAGCCAGGCCCTGGAACAACTGTCGTTGTACGTCGGCCCGGAGCAACCGATCCGTCTCGACGACGTCGAGGATTTAATCGCCGAGACCCGCCAGCGCGGCGTCTTCGAATTGACCAAGGCCATCGGCGAAGGCGACGTCGCCCGATCGCTGCGCCTGCTGACCAACATGCTCCGCAACCGCGAGCCCGCCCTGCGCATTCAATACATGCTGCTGCGCCAGCTACGCCAGATCTGGCGGGCCAAGGAACTGGCCGCCGCCGGCACCCCGCGCAACGAGATGGCCGGCGCCGTCGGCATCGCCCCGTTCTTCCTGGACGACGTCCTGATACCGGCGCGGCGAATGACCGCCGCGGCACTGGAACGCAGCTACGAGCGCCTGTACCAGGCCGACAAGACGCTGAAGTCGTCGCGGATCGATCCGGAGCTGATCCTGAGCAAGCTGGTGCAACAACTGGCGGAGGACGCGCGCAGCGGGGGCACACGACCGACGCGGTAGACGCGTGAGTCCGCCTACTTCAGTCGCGCGACGGCCAAGGTCAGGCGCGACACGGACCGGGAGGCCGTGCCCTTCTTGATCACGCCCTTCGATTCGGCGCGGTCGATGGCCTGGATCGCCGAGGCCAGGAGGTTCTTGGCCTCGGTGGCGTTCTTGTGGCCGATGGCGGCGCGTAGGCGCTTCACCACGGAACGCATCGCGGTCTTCTGGGCGACGTTGCGCGCGGTGCGCGTGATTCGCTGGCGGTTGGCTTTCTCGGACGACTTGATGTTGGCCACTACGACGATCTCCTTGGATTCCGGGCCCAAATCGGGCTTTTACGTGGGCGCATCATGATGACCAGGGCGGGTGTTGTCAAGCGACCGCCCGGCGCGGTCAGTCGAGGCCGACGCTTTCCAGATCCGCCTCGTCCATCCCGAAGAAGTGGCCGGTCTCGTGCAGCAACGTGGTGCGGATTTCTTTGCGCAGGTCGTCCTCGCTGGCCGCGGATCGTTCCAGGTTGCGGCGAAACAACAAAATCTGCGTCAGCCCCGGCTGGCCGCCCACGTGCGAGATCTCCGGGTGCGGCGTGCCGGTGAACAGCCCCAGCACGCGCGGGTCCAGGCCCTCGTCGATGTCCGCCTCGGCCGGCAGATCGCTGATGACGATGGGGATGTCGCGCAGCAGGGCCCGGGCGCGTTCCGGCAACTCGCCCAGCGCCGCCTCGGCGACAGCGCCCAGCTCGCGTTCGTCCAGACGGACGGCGAAATCGGCGTCGTCGGCGCGGGCGTCCAACAGCCAGGATTTTTTCCAGGCGGCGCGCATGGCGGTTTCATCGCCGACCTCTTCGCAGGCGATCCCCAGCGTGTACCAGCCGTCGGACATATCGGGATCGCTCTTGGTCAAGGTGTCCAGGCGATCACGGGCTTGTTGCGGCTCGCCGATGGCCAACCACAGCTCGGCGATCTCCAGCGCCAGCATCGGATCGCCCAGCGAGACGTCGGCGGCCGGCAGATCCTGCAGCGTCTCCTTGGCTTCATCGACCTCGCCCAGCTCCGCCTCCAGCCCGGCTTTCAAGGCCACCGCGCTCAGGTACTCGGCTTCTTCGTCGGCGAGATCCAAAGCGCGGGCGGCGTGACGGCGCGCCTCGGCGGTGGTCTCGGGCTGCATGGCCAGAAGTTCGGCCAGCCACAGCTCGGGCGTGCACCACTCGGGATCGGCGCTGGCCGCCTTGCGCAGCAGCGGAACCGCGTGGTCGTGATCGCCCTCCTCGCGAAAGCACGCCGCCTGCAGCAGCAGCGCCGGCGCCAGATGCTCGGACGTCGGCGCGTTCGCCTCGCCGCCATCTTGACCGACCGCCTCGTCGGCGATCCGCTTGGCGGAGGCGCGATCGCCACGCTCCAGCGCCTGCCAACCCTCCTCCAGCTTGCGTTCGAACTCGTCCGGTTCGGAACGCTCGTCGTCATCGTCGTCGCTCATGCGGGTGGGTTTCCTTGCGGGCGCAGCATGCGATCACCAGCCAGCACGGCCAGCGTGTCCAGCATATAACACGCGGCCACGTCCGTCGTGCGCTTCGCATCCTCCGCCGAACCGATCGGCGGCGCCACCTCGACCACGTCGCCGCCCAGCAAGGGAAACTCTTCGCCCACACGGGCGATCAGCGCGCGCACGAACGCCACCGACAGGCCATCGACGGCGGGCGCTCCGGTCGACGGCGCCAAGCCCGCGTCGGTGGCGTCGATGTCATTCGATAGATAGACGCGATCGACGCCGGTGCTGCGCAGATGCGCGATGAGCTCCTCGATGATCGCCGCCTCACCGCGGGCGCGCACATCGTCCATCCAGAACTGGCGCACGCCCAGCGTCGTCTCCCAGTGCGCGCGCGGCCGCGCCGACGCGCGCACACCGACCTGCACCAGCCGACCGCCGCGCCCGAGCAGTTCGTTGGCGTGATACGCCCAGGTGGCAAAGCAGATCTTGATGCCCAGCCGTTGCGGCAACAGATCCGTGTGCGCGTCGGCGTGAACGATGGCCCACGGCTGGTGCGCATGGCGTCCCAGCGCCTTCACCACCGGCCACGCCACCGAATGATCGCCGCCCAGCATGAACACCCGCACCTTTGGATTGATGGTCAGCACGCGATCGACGACCGCCTCGGCGATCGACAGCGGCGCCACCGGCAGCGCGGCGGCGCGCGGATCGCCGTCGTAGATGGCCGCGCGCGTGGCCGCCACCTGCTGCGCATCCAGCATGTCGTCGCTGAGCAACTGGGGCACCACGAACACGTCGCCGATGTCGACGACGCCGAGGCGGCGCGCGCGGTCGGGAAGATCCGCACACAAACGCAGCGCCGCCGCCCGCACGCCTTGCGGTCCGTAGGCTGCGCCGCGCACCAGACCGGCGCCACAATCGGAGGGGATCCCGAGCACCACCACCTTGGCGGCGGTGATCGACCCCAGCGCCGCGCGCCACTGCGCCGTCACCGCAGCGGCGTCACCCGCCTGGTAAAGCGCGCGCTGGAGTTGTTCTTGTTCGGCACGCCCGGTGCTGACGGTGAAGATGCCACCGCCGGCCGGCCTCAACATCAACGCCAGCTCGTCAAGCAACGATGACGCTTCCGGCGCGATCACCACGCGATCAGGATAATCCCGCGCTGGCGGCGGCGATAGCGGGCGGTGACGGTTTCATAACCACGCGCTGCGCGCGCCGCCTATTCGTCCTTGGGACGAAAGTCGTCGGCGTTCAGGTGGAATCGTTTCGCCCACCGATAGACCAAGGCCGGCTTGCGATCCAGCTCGCGCGCCACGCGCAGCATGTTGCCCTGAAACCGCCGCATCAGTTCTTCCAGCTCGACATTCGAAGGCGGCGGACGCGAGACGCGGCCCGACGACGAGAGGCGTGTTCGCCCCGACGCGGCCGAGATGGCCGCCGGCAGATGTTCGAGGCCGATCCGCTCCGCATCGCGCGACAACGCTTCGGCCGAGGTGACCACCTTGCCGAGCTCGCGCACATTGCCGGGCCACGCATACACGCACAGCGCTTGAAACGCCCCCAGATCGAACGGCCGCCCGCGCGCACCGAGCAGGAACGCCGTCAGCGCGCCCAGGTCTTCCATGCGTTCGCGCAGCGGTGGAATGCGAATTGGCTCGGCGCCGAGGCGCGCGGCCAGATCGGCGCGCAGCCCGCCGACACCCGATTTTCCCGGCGGTGCCGTGCGGCTGGTCGCCGCCAGCACGCGCGTGTCGATGCGCCGCGGGCGCGTGCCACCCACCGGTACCAGCAGGCGATCTTGGGTGAAGCGCAACAATTTCGTTTGCAGTTCGGGCGCCATGTCGCCGATCTCGTCGAGAAACAGCGTGCCGCCCTCCGCGTCTTCGATGATTCCTGGCTTCGACGCCAGCGCCTGCGAGTGCGCGCCGCGCACGTAACCGAACAGTTCGCTTTCCACTAACTCGCGTGGCAGCGCCGCGCAATTCACCGCGACGAAGCGACCCTTTCTTCCGCTGGCCTCGTGAACAGCGTGCGCGTAGACTTCTTTCCCCACCCCGGTTTCACCGGTGAGCAAGATCTCCTCCCCGGCGGCTGCCAACTTACGGAGGTTGTTGCAGATGAGGGCAAACGAAGGGTTGGCGGTCGGCACCGGGCCCAGCGGAGCGGCGAACTCTGCTTTGATCGCCGCCAGCTCCGTGGCCGAGGCCATGCGAAAAACCGCCACGTGCGATCCGATGAAGATCAGCGAACCATCGCGCAGCTTCACGCGTGGCTGCGCCACCGCTCCATCGACGACGGTGCCGTTGGTGCTGTTCAGATCGACCAGATCGTACCCGTCGCCGGCACGCAGGATCTGTGCGTGCTGGCCCGAGATCATGCGATCGGGAGCTGCCCACGACGCCGATCCCGGCTCCAGGTTGGTGATGTGGCGACGCCCCAGGCGCAGCAGGTTCTGGAACGTCACCACACGCTCGGTTGATTCCGGCAGCTCGCCGTTCACGTTGCCAAGGACGACCAGCAACGGTGTCTGCTTTGGTTCGCCGCGCCGGCGCTGGTTCGGAACCAGGGTGACGCTGTCTTTTGGCGTGATCACGATGGGCGCTCCCATCCTCGCTCGTCCGCGTTGACCGCAAAGAGTTTTGTCACTGACACCAAGCTCTGCCTGCCAGCCGCGGAAGGCCGCGGACCGACAGTCCAACTCACTGGCTTCTACTTTGCTCTAACTCACTTTGCAACGCGTTCGCGTGGTCGGCGCGTTCGCAAAGCAGACAAACGGACCGACCACGTCAACAACCAGCAACACGCAACCAGGGGGAATCACATGCTCAAGAAAATCGCGCTCGGTGGAATCTTCGTCCTTGCTTCGGCCTTCAGCCTGTCGACGGTGGCAACGGCGGTGACCGGAAATCAAACGACGAAGACGATCAGCGCGCCCAAAGCGCCGGTGCCCCAGGGACTTTGCCCAGGAGGGCGCTGTTAGTGGGTCATGCCGGAGAGAACGCGTACTGACGAGTTCTCTGCCTTAACAATCCTGGCGCGGCCGAAAAATGGCGAGCTCCATTCTTCGGTATCGCGCCAGCATTCATTCGGGCCACCGATGGGCGGGGCTTTCTTTTCCCTTCCCGTCAGGTGACCGGCAGCAAGATCGAACTCGGCCCAGTGACGTTCGCGGTCGGAGCCTTGATAAATCCACAGACGATCGGCCGCGGTCCAAATCGAGGGACAATCCGCGCGTGCCGGCCCGAGATCGCGATCGCTCTGACCGTCTGTTGAGATGACGTGAACTCGCGGGACGCCAATCTGGGTAACGTACGCGATCGAACGCCCATCGGGAGCGAGACGCGACCAAACCGGCAACAGGTTCTCGGTGCGCACCTCGTGACAATTCGTCGAGTCTCCGAGGCAGAGGACAATCGCTTTGGTCGAGAGCCGCACGAAAACGAACGTTTTCCCATCCTCCGAAAACGACGGCGTGCGATCGTTCGGACCCTGCGAAGAAAACAGGGCTCGGCCGCTCGAATCGTATCCAACGGCAACCATTCCCCCATCGGCATTTCTCTTCCCAACAGCAACGTAACCAGACGCCGTGCGGTCAGTACTCCAGTTCTCACCATCGTTTGTGAACGAATGGTGGGCGCCGTCCGGTTCAACTAGCCATACGTCTCCAGAGATCCTGCGTGACAAGATTAGCCCCTGTCCGCTCACCCCTCGGATAAGACCGCGCACATCTGAACCAGACACCGCGCCCAACTTGGAGGCCTCGCCTGAAGCCCAGTTCAGCTCGGCCAGATGCGATGAAGAAGGCGACGCCTCCACAGAAAACAGTAGACGCTGTGAAATCGGAGAGAAGGCGATCTGGAGCGAGCCCTTCGGCAATCCATACGTCACATTCGGTGCCGCGCCCGGCCAAGAGAAGATCGAGACGCTCACGTTCTCGTACTCATCGGCTCGCTTGATAGCGAAGGCGTTCTTGGTCTCGTTCACAACCATTCCCTGAATGAACCCCACACTGCCTGAGGTTGAATCATCAACGAGACTGAACATCGTCGTCGGCAGGTGGAAAACGGCGGCATGAGTGCCGTCAAGGTTGTAGAGAAACTCCGTCCCGTTGGCTAACCATTCGGGCGACGTTCCCCGTGTGATCGCTTTCGCCGAGGCGCCATTCGGTTGATCCGAAAGCATCACTTGCATAGCACCCGACGAATCGACCGCGGCAAAGAGCAACTTCTCGCCCTGTGGCGAGAGATCAGGGCAGCCATCCTGAAAGGTTTCGGGAAGCAGATCGGAAGGCGATCGATGGCCGGTCGTCGCATCTACGTTCTCGGCGACCCGAGGCGAGCCCCAGATAACCTGGGCGGATCTGCCATCGTGCGAGGCGGCGAAGCAATGCACTCGTCCCGAAAACTCGGCCAGCATCCGCGACTTTGACCAATCTTCCGGCACGCCCTCGGGAACCACGGTCCGCACGCGCGCGTTCGGCGTCAGCGTCGCCCAGGCGCCCGAGAACAGATTCCCCTTGGCGATCGCAATCGCCCCGACCGCCGCCACCACGACCGCCATCACCGACCAGCCTCGCCCTTCCCCGCGCGACTTCGCAGTTCGCCGCGCCGGCATGCGAGGTGACGACTCCCGCCCTGGCGTCAACAAGATCATGACGTCGATGGCGTTCGCCGGCCGCTGATCGGCGTGTTCAGCGGCGCAGCCGGCGCATACCTCAGCCAGCGTTCGTTCCAAACGCGAGGCACACTTCCCCAGTGGCATCCGCAACTTGCGCTCCCCATCCACCACGTCCCACTCCGGCCGTTTGCCGAAGAGGATCTCGTGCATCGTCACGCCCAGCGCCCAGACGTCCGATCGGAAGCTGGCGGGATCGCCCATCACGATCTCCGGCGCCATGTACGACGGCGTTCCGACCAGCACGGTCACCGCCGCGGTCTGGGCGGGGTTGGTGGCCAGGCCGAAGTCGGACAGGACGATGCGGCCGTCTTCCATGCGCAGCAGGTTCTCGGGTTTGACGTCGCGGTGGATGATGCCGGCGGCGTGCAGCGCGGCCAGACCGGAGACGAGAGCGCGCGCGTCGGCCACCTTTTCGGCGAACGGGCGCGGCGGCGCGTCCGCTCGGACCGCGGCGCGCAGCGTGCCCTTGGTCGCCAGCTCCATCGACAGGAAACGGTGACCATCGGACTCACCGATGTCGAAGACGCGGCAGACGTTCGGATGCTGGATCTGCCGACCCAGGCGCAGCTCGCGCGAAAACCTTTCGCCCCAGTGCGGATCGCTGGCCAGTTCTTGGCTGAGGACCTTCAACGCCACCGGCGCCTGGGTGATGCGATCGAACGCGCGCAGCACCACGCCGCTGCCGCCCTTGCCCACGTACGTCTCGACTTGATAGCGGCCGGCCAGGACGGTGCCGCGTTCGAGATCAATGGGTGGCTCGACCACGATCGGGTCGTCGCCCACGTCCGTGACGCTCACCTCACCGGCCACGCTGCCGCCTGAGGACTGAACGCTCGCCACCCACCTAGCCAAGGCCATCTTCGCCGGCAGGAGCGTACCCTTTTTCATCCTGGCGGCCAAGTCTTGTGGTGGTCTTCCCCGCAGCGGTGCGCGTTCCTAATCCCGCCGATAACTGTCTGAAAATCTGGACGAAGACGAGGGACAAAGTTCGGACGCTTTTGCCGTCTTCTCGGTCCGGGCGTCTGCCGTCCGGACGCCGGGCGACTATGACTTTGGTCAGCGCAGTCTGACTGTCATATGACTCCGCCCCGCCCGATCAGCACTCGTCTTCATTCTGATCAGCAGGGACACGGGCGTTTGTGAGGCCCGCCCCATGATTGCGCGACGGCATTGCTCTTGCTGTGTCTTGGCAGCGGCAATGAAAATCCTGTTGATGTCGAAGGATCGCCAGTTTTGCGATCGCACCCGACTGGCCTTCGCGCGCGAAGGCAGCGCGGTTCGGATCGCCGATCGGCAGGGGATCCAGTCGCGAGCCGTCCTGACGGACGATGTGATGCTCTTGCATTCAGCCAACGCGGCCAGCGCGGCCCGCTGGTGTCGGGTGGTTCGCCGCGTGCACCGGGGTGGGCCGCTGGTCGCGTGCTGCGACAACTTGGACTCCGCGGGCGTGGCGACGGTGCTGAATGCGGGCGCCGATGACGTGGTGCTGGCGGCGGTTCCCGATGCCGAGCTCCTGGCACGGGTCCGGGCGGTCTGCCGCCGCAGCCCGGGCCCCACCGCCGGGCAGCAGCGTTTCGGATCGATCGTCGTCGATCCGACCAGGCGCGGCGCCAGCATCAACGGCCAGTTGGTGCCGCTGCGCCGGGCAGAGTTTCGCCTGCTGAGTTACCTGCTGGCCCACGCCGATCGCATCGTCGGGGCCCGCGAGCTCATCGAAGACGTCCTGGGCGGCAAGCACACCGGTGACAATGCCCTGCTCCGGGTTCACCTTTCTCAGCTGCGGCGCAAGCTGGGCCCTGCCGGGACCGCCATCGAGACCGTGCGCGGGCAAGGCTATCGCCTGACCAGGGCCAGCGCTGATGCCGTGCTGATGAAAAGCGCCTGAGGCGCCGCCGCGCTAGGTGCGCTGATCAATCGGCGTATAGTGGTTCAACACCGGGCCGGTGTAGATCTGCCGCGGCCGGCTGATCTTCGTGCTCGGATCGTCGAACATCTCTTTCCAGTGGGCGATCCATCCCGGCAGGCGGCCGATGGCGAACATCACGGTGAACATGTTCGATGGGATCCCGAGCGCCCGATAGATGATGCCGCTGTAGAAGTCGACATTGGGGTAAAGCTTCCGCTCGACGAAGTACGGGTCGGTCAGCGCCGCTTCTTCCAGGTGATAGGCGATGTCCAGCAGCGGATCCGGCACCTTCAGCTTCTTCACCACCTTGTCGGCGGCGACCTTGATGATCTTGGCGCGCGGGTCGTAGTTCTTGTAGACGCGATGGCCAAAGCCCATCAGGCGAAAGCCCGAGTCCTTGCGCTTGGCCAGGTCGACGAACTTTTGCGGGCCGCTGCCGTCGGCCTGGATCTGCTGCAGCATCTCGAGCACTTCTTCGTTGGCCCCGCCGTGCAGCGGACCCCACAGCGCGCAGATGCCGGCCGAGATGGCGGCGAACAGGTTGGCCTGCGAGCTGCCCACCATGCGCACCGTCGAGGTGCTGCAGTTCTGTTCGTGGTCGGCGTGCAGGATCAAAAGCAGGTTCAGGACCTTGACCAGCTCTTCGTCGATCTCGTACGGCTCGGCCGGGACCGAGAACATCATGTTGAGGAAGTTGGCGCAGTAACTGAGATTGTTCTTCGGGTAGACGAACGGCTGGCCGATCGACTTCTTGTACGAGTAAGCGGCGATGGTCCGCATCTTGGACATCAGGCGAGCGATGGTGTGCTCGGTCTCTTCGCGGTTCTTCACGTCCAGCGCCTGCGGGTAAAAGCTGGACAGCGACAGCACCATGGCCGACAGGATGGCCATCGGGTGCGCGGTGCCGGGATAACCGTCGAAGAAGCGCTTCATGTCTTCGTGAAGCATCGAATGCCGGGTCAGCTGGCCGGAGAACTTTGAAAGCTCGCTGCTGTTCGGCAGCTTGCCGTAAATCAGTAGATAGGCGACCTCGACGAAGGTGGACTTTTCGGCCAGCTCTTCGATGGGGATGCCACGGTAGCGCAGCACGCCCTTCTCGCCGTCCAGGAAGGTGATTGCGCTGGTGGTCGAGGCGGTGTTGACGAACGCCGGATCAATCGTGACGTACCCGGTTTGCGCGCGCAGCTTGCCGATGTCCACGGCCCGTTCGGCTTCGGTCCCTTCGATCACGGGGAGCTCGATGACCTTCGCGTCGATCTTCAGTTCTGCCTTCACCTGCGGCGTCTTTACTTGAGTTTTTTCCGGCACGATCTCCCTCCGTTGACCTGGCGTGCGCAGCATAACCTATATACTCTCGCCGTGAACCCGATAACCGCAGCGATCCTGTTGCTGGTCTCCGTCGACGCTGGCCCAGCGACGAGCGGCGCGAACGCTGATGGTGTGCCGGCGATGACCGCGCGGCTGGATGCGCTTTACGCCCGGCGCGACGATCGCGCGGCCTGGGCCGAGCAACAGAAGCTGGCCACCCAGGCCCTCGGCCGCGCGCCCGGCGACTACACGGTTCTGTGGCGAGCGGCGCGCGTGTACTTCTGGATGTCCGACGATCCGGCAGCCAGCAACGACCAGCGGTCGGCGTGGGGCAAGCAGGGCTGGGATCTGGCCGAACAAGCGATCAAGGCCAACCCCAACGACGTCGCCGGGCACTACTACGCGGCCGTGTGCATGGGAAGCTACGCGCTCGGCCTGGGGATCATGCGCGCGCTGTCGCAGGGTCTGGAAGGAAAGTTCAAGGAACGCTTGAAGCGCGCCGAGGAGCTGGAGCCCAAGTATCAAAATGGCGGGATCTTCATCGCCTGGGGGCGTTTCTACGACAAGCTGCCCTGGCCGAAGCGCGATCGAAAGAAGGCCCAGCAGTACGAACGGCAAGCCATGCAGGTGAACCCGGCCAGCTTGCGGGCGCGGGTTTACCTGGCCTCATCGCTGATCGAAGACGGCCGGCCGGAGGAAGCCAGGCGGCTGCTCGACGAGGTGCGGGCGGCGCCGATCGGACGCTACGACGCGCCTGAGGAGAAGCGGGCCAAGACCATGGCCGACCACGTGGAGGACAAGCTCAAATAGCCCGCGCCAGAGGCGGATCGCTGGCGGCCGACAGGACCGTGGTGGTGACGGCGCTGCACGGCTGCGGATAGAAAAGGTAGTTGGCCACCACCGGCTGCCCCGAATAGCGCTGGGCATAGTCGCCGGGATGGAAGCCATCGGGCGGCGTGGTGATCTCGCCGAAATCCAGGTGGCGGATGTCTTGTTCGGCCAGCGCCGCCACCAGGGACTGAAACCGCTTGAGCAGCACCGGATCAAAAACGCCGGTCCGGGGAACCTCGGTGATCACCGGTGCGCCGTCGGGCGCCCGCTCGAGGCGCATCGCCACCTGCTGGACGCCGGCGCAGCGCGCGACGGACGACAAGGCCACCCGCAAATACAGCTCGTCGATGAAGTCGGACTCGGGCGCGGCGGCGGGCACCAATCCCTCGCGCATCTCCAGCAGCGATGGCGTGCGGCCCAAACACAGGACGTAGACGTAGTCGCAATACTCTTCCGCGGTGCCGGGCCGAAAGACCGCCAGCGCTTTCAAACGCGCGGCCAGGGTGCCGGCCAGCGCCTGCCCTTCGGCGACGCCGACGCCGGCCCGGAAGGCCGCCTCCTCGTCGCGCTCGTCCCAGCGCTTGGTCGGGTACAGCCGGGCCAGCATGTCGTCGATGGCCGCGAACATCGGGCCCTTGCGCGCGTCGCAACCGCCTTTGCGCCCGCAGTCCGTGCAGCCGCCGGGCGCACCATCGGACGGGCCCTCAGTGCGGGCCACGCGTCGCCGCCGCCAGCGCTTCGTCCATCATCGCCTGGTGCTGGGCCGGATCCGCCCAGCGCGCCTGGCCCTCCGCCGGAAGCTCGGCGATGGGATCGAAGTAATAATAGTAACGGCCGAGTTCGACGCTGGGGCTGGTGTAGACCGAGATGCCGGTCGTGCGGTCGTAGTGTTCGTACGAGTGCGCGTCGCGCTTGCCGCCCCCGCCCGGAGCATCCACCACCACCGTCGGCGTGTTGAAGCCCGCGGTGTTCCCGCGCAAGGCCTTCTCGATGGTCAACCCGGTCTGCAGGGTGGTCCTCAGATCCTCCACGCCTTTCACCAGGTCGTGCATATAGATGTAGTAGGGGTGCACGTTGACGTAGCTCAGGCGCTTGACCAGCAGCTTCATGGTCGGCACCTGGTCGTTGACCCGCCGCTGCAGCACGGTCTGGTTGCGCACGGTGATGCCACGCTCGAACAGCTTGTCCATGGCCGCCTTCGTGATGGCGGTGATCTCGTTCGGGTGGTTGAAGTGGGTGTGGATGACCACTTCCTTGTGCTGCTTGCGGCCGAGATCGACGATGCGGGTGACGGCGTCGGTCCAGGCGTCGTCGGTGAGAATCTTCTGCGGCATCACCGCCGGCCCCTTGGTGGCGTAACGCATGCGGCGGACGTGATCGATGGAAAGCAGGGCCTCGCCGATCTGGGTGATCTGTTCGGGGCGCAGCTGGTAAACGTCGCCACCCGAGATGACGATGTCCTCCAGCTCGGCGCGCGAGGCGATGTAATCGAAGGCCTGCTGCCAGCGCTCGGCGTTGACCTTGAGCTGAAACTTGGACACCTCTTCGGTGTCGATGCCGACGGCGTAGCTGCGCGTGCAGAACCGGCAATACACCGGGCAGGTGTCGAGCGGCAGGAACAACGCCTTGTCGACATAACGATGGGTCAGGCCCGGCACCGGCATGTTCGCCCGTTCGTGCAGCGAATCCAGATCCAGCTTCGGGTGGTCCGGCAGATGCCGCGAGATCACCGGGATGAACTGCAGCCGCAGCGGATCATCGTATGGATTGCTCCAATCGATGAGCGACAGCAGGTACGGCGAGACCCGGACGGACATCGGCGCGCGTTCGAACCCTTGCTGGGCGTCGCGGATGAAGTCATCGGAAACAAGACCTTGAATTGCCGCTAACAGCTTCGGGATGTTGGTGATCGAGTGTTTGGCCTGCCAGCGATGGTCCAGAAATTCAGCCTCGGTTATGGCCGCGTAGGCGGGAATCTTGCGCCAAAATGGGCCTTCCTGCAGCTGGGCATGGTGGAGCGTCGCCGGATCGACCGGCGGCTTCAGCGCGGGGGGCGGCGGCAGCACCGTCGCCAGTTTGCTATCCACAGCCATGCTTTTACAGCGTAACGTGGCGGCGCGTCGGTTGCCAAAGGTTAAGCGCCTTTCGGCGCGCAATCGCTGGCGTCACGGCAGCTTCCACATGAGCAGGCCCACCTCGTCGCCGGAGCGGACGACGGTTCGCAGCGCGGGCGAGCGCGGCGCCGCGCCCTCTTCCCGCGCAGGGTCCACCACCCGATCGACGAACCCCAGCACCTGGACCGCATCGCCGTCCGCGACGGTCACGACACCCCCTTCCCCGTCGTCGCCGCCGCCGACCAACTGGCCGCCCTGCGCCAGGACCAGCACGCCGCCGTCCGGCGACGTCAAAAGGAAGTCGTGCCCTTCTTCGACTAAAAGGCATACGTCCGGGCCGCGCCGCGTACTATTCTCCCAGACGGTTCTCATGTCGGACAAGGGGGCGCCGCCGGCCCGTCGCAGGCAACGGGCGATTCCATGCAGCTTGACTGGCGTTCCGCTGGCCGCCAGCAATGCCTCGGCCAGCGCGCCCGGCGGTGTTCCCAGCAGGGACAGCCGCTTTTCGATGGTCCAGCGCGCGGGCGTCGACGATCCGGCGCCCATGCCGTCTCCGAACCAGGGTCCAGCCAGCAACGCCCGCAGCGTGCGCCAGCTGACCAGCGATTCCAACCCGCGCGCGATGTGGTCCGGGCGGCCCTGCGCCGCCGTCAGCAACTGGGCGCGCAGGCGGATCGCCGCCGACGGTGGTGGCAGCGGCGACGTCCGTCGAAACCCGCCCGCGATCGCCACCTCGGTCGCTGCCTGCATCAACGTCGACCTTAGGATCAGCGGGCCGGGCCGTCCATAGATGGAACCGAGCAAGCTGACCAAACGCTGCGCAGTGTGCGGGCTGCGCTTTGAAGCGTCCGCTTTGATGTGCGCGACGGACGCCCGGCCTTTGGGCCCCGAAGATCCCAGCGCGGCGGAGCTGGGCAATTACCGTCTCATCCAGCGCATCGGCGAGGGCGGCATGGGCGCGGTCTATCGCGCCGTCCACCGCAAGCTGGATCGAACCGTGGCGATCAAGGTTCTGCAGCGCGACCTGACCAACGAGCCGGGCTTCATCAACCGCTTTTTTCACGAGGCGCGTGCCGCCAATACCGTCCGCCACCCACACGTCATCGAGGTCTATGACTTCGTCGAGGCCGGCCGCGACATCTACTTCGTCATGGAATACCTGCGCGGCGAGGATCTGCACGACGCCATCCATCGCCGCGACGGCACGCCGATGACCATCGAACGAGCGGTGTCGATCCTGGAACAGGTCGCCTCCGGCCTGCACGCCACCCATACCCGCGAGATCATCCACCGCGACATCAAGCCCGAGAACATCTTTCTGGCCGAGAAAATCGGTGTCCGCGACTTCGTGAAGATCTTCGACTTCGGCGTGGCCAAGCTGGATCGCCCGGACGGCCGCCTGACCGTCGAGGGCGCGGTGCTGGGCACGCCCGAGTACATGTCGCCCGAGCAGGCCCGCGGCCAACCCATCGACGGTCGGTCAGACATTTATTCGCTGGGCTGCGTGGCGTACGAAATGTTCAGCCGGCAGCATCTCTTTCGCGGCCGCACCCAGGTCGAGATTCTGTCGGCGCAGATCCACCAGCAACCGGTCCCGCTGCGCCAGCTGGTGCCGACCATTCCAGCGGCGCTGGACGACGCGGTTCTGAGCGCGCTGGCCAAATCGCCTGACGCCCGCCCGCAAACCGCCCTCGCCTTCGCCGAACTTTTGACCAGGGCCATCGGCCGCGGGCTGGCCGACAGCAGCGCCTTCACCGGCGCCCGCCGCGGGCCCACTCGCCCCACCCCCACCACCGGCCTTCTGTTGCGGGCCAGCGAAAACCGATCGAAGGCCTGGCGGCCGGTGGCGCTGGCGGCGATGGCGATGACGCTGCTGACCGGCGCGATGGTGTTGGGCAAGCGTGGCTCGGTCCGCGATGGCGTCCGGGGGCCGGCTCTGCCGACCACCGCCATCGTCCCGACCGCGGTGCCCGCAGCCCCACAGAAACCAACCGGCGCCGGGGCGCTGGAAGCGTTGACCACCATCACCTTGCAGTCCGAGCCGCCAGGCGCCGACGTCATCACCACGGAGGGTCAGCAACTGGGCGTCACGCCGTACCGCCTGATGGTTCGGGCCGGCGGCGAGCAGCAGGTGCGGCTGCAGAAATCGGGATATCGGCCGATCGAGCGACGGTTCGGCACCCGCAGCGACGCCACCATCGCCGTCCGTCTGGTGCCGATCGCCCCAGAAAACCGGGGGCCGCACCACCGCGAACGACCGGACACCGAAGCGGCAACACGATCCGCCCTGGACTCCCCGGCAGGGACGATCGATCCTTTCGGTAGATGAGCGGCACCATCCCCGGAGTCCCTGCGGATCCGGCTGACCTGCAGGAACGACTGGCGCGCGAGCGTCTGGCGGCGGAGCCCAAACCCGGGAACCGCATCGGCGCCTATCGCCTGCTGCGTCTCCTGGGCCAGGGCACCACCGGCCGCGTCTTCGAGGTCGAGCACCAGCGCATCGGCCGGCGCGCGGCCATGAAGACGTTGGCCGCCGAGGCCGCCGTCCGCAAGGAGGCGGTCAAACGCCTGTTCGCCGAGGCGATGGCCGTCAACCGCATCAACCACCCGCACATCGTTGAGATCACCGACGTCGTCGAGGGCGGTGTGCACCTGGTCGTCGACGCTGGCGGCCGCGAATCCATCGCCCCACAAAAAGTGAACGCCCTGGTGATGGAGCTTCTGGAAGGCCAATCGCTGGCCAAGGCGATGGCTCACGACGGTCTGCTGCCGGCGGAGCGGTTCTTGCCCATCTTGGCCCAGGTGTGCGAGGCGCTGGCGGCGGCTCACGCGGTCGGGTTCGTCCACCGCGACCTTAAACCGGACAACATCTTTCTCATCGAGCGCGACGGCCAGGCGGACTTCGTCAAGCTGCTGGACTTCGGCCTGGCCAAGGTGGTGAAGGTCGATCTGGACAAGAGCAATCCGTCGCTGCAGACGCTGGACGGCACCTTCCTGGGCACGCCGGCCTACGCCTCGCCCGAGCAGGCGTCGGGCAAACGCATCGGACACCAGACCGACGTCTATTCGGTGGGCGTGGTGCTGTACGAACTGATCAGCGGTCGCCTGCCGTTCCAGGGCAGCTCGATCGCCGATTTCATTCTGCAGCACCTGAACGCGCCGCCGCCACCCTTGCCCCAGGACATCGTCTCCACCAGCCTCGGCCGCACGCTGGACGCGGTGGTGCATCGCTGCCTGGAGAAAAATCCGGCCGAACGATTTCAGGCCGCCCAGCTGGCGGAGATCTTCTGGTCGCTGTCGCGCGGGCAAAGCGTGCGCTTCAGCATTCGCGAGGACTACCGCTCGCCCACGCACATCGCGCCGTCGCCGCGCAAACGGCTGGGCACGCAGATCGCCTGGGGACTGGGCGTGGGCCTGACCGCCGCGTTGATCAGCGCCGGCGTGGTCAGCCAGTTCCGCGGCCGTCACGGGCGCCCGAACACCGCCGCGGCCCGCAGCGAGATCGCCCCGCCCCTCGCTGGCCGAGCGGCGACCAGCAGCGGCGCCGCCGAAAGCGTGGCCGCGCCGGCGCAGGTGACCATCTCGTTCGATTCAGATCCCCCGGGTGCCGAGGTGCGCGTGGTCGGCAACGACACCATCCTCGGCGTCACGCCGTTCGTGCACCGGTTCGTCAAACAGGATCAAGCGATCGAGATCGAGCTGCGCGCCGCTGGCTACGAGGCCAGCCACCTGACGCTGTCCCTGGGCGTCAGCCGCACCGTCAGCGCCACGATGAACCGATCCGTCGCCCGTCGGCGCGCCGTTCCGCGCGAGCTGGAACGCGAATCGACCATCGATCCGTTCCATTAGCGCGCCCCGCCGGCGCCGCGAAGCGCTGAGGGAGATGCTAGGATGGTCGGGCGATGTTCGGGCGCGCGGTGGTGTTCGCTCTCGGTCTTCTGGTGCTGGCGCCAGCGACGGTGGCGCACGCCCAGGACGCCCCGCGGGAGGAATCCGAACAGCAAGCGCGCGAATTTTTCCGCCGGGCGGAGATCAACTTCAACCTGGGCAAGTTCGCCGACGCCCTGGGTGGTTACCAGGCGGCGTATCAGGCCAAGCCGCTGACCGCGTTTCTGTTCAACATCGCTCAGTGCTACCGCTACATGGGCAAGTACGAACGGGCGCGGTTTTTTTATCGCCGCTATCTGACGCTGGAGCCGAAGACGCCCAACCGCCGCGTGGTCACCGATCTCATCGCCGAGGTGACGCGCCTGATGAAGGAGCCGTCGCCGGCGCCGCCCGGGCCGGCGGAGGCGCCACCGCCGCCGGCTGTCGCCCCGCCGCCCCCGCCGAGAGCGACCACCGCGTCCAGCCTGGCGGCGCCGACCCACGCAACCGCCACCGTGCGCTTGGCCGCCCCGCCGCCCGCGGGCGCGAACGAGACCACGCTGGTGGCGCAGCCGGCGGCCGGCAGCGAGCCGGCGCGCGGCAAGCCGCTCTACAAACGCTGGTGGTTCTGGAGCGGCCTTGGTGCGCTGGTGGCAGGCGGCGTGATCACCACCGTGCTTTTGACTCGCTCGGATTCGCCGCATGGCACGCAGCCGCCCATCGACGCGCGCGACGGGTCGTAGTCAGCGATGATCTTCCGGGCAGTTGATTCAGAGCCGTAGGAGGAAACGCGATTGGCCGCGCTGGATGACCAGCGAGGCGTGTTGACCCCGACTGAGGCGCTCCTCGACGGCCCTCAGGCGCTTGAGGTTCACGCCGTGGCCGTCCAGCAGCAACAAGATGTCGCCTTCTTCCAGGACGCCGCTGGCCGGCCCGCGCGGATCGACGGCGGTCACCAGCAACCCGTCGCCGGCCGGCAAACCCAGCGCCGTGGCGTCCGGCGTATCGAGCTGGCGCAAGCTGACGCCCAGGAACGTGCTCTCCCCGACGCTGCCGCCACCGCCTTGCGCGCCCAACGTCACCACCGCCTCGCCGCGCTTGCCCGCGCGGACGAAGATCACCTTCACCTTTTCGCCCGGGCGCAACAACGCCACCGCGGCGGTCAGGCGGCGGTAGGCGTCGATCGGCTTGCCGCCCAGCTCGACGATCACGTCGTTCGGCCGCAGGCCGACCGCCTCCGCTGGCGAGCCGCGGCCCACCACGTTGAGCAGCGCACCGGGCGTGAACGACACCCCGAACTCCTTGGCGCGCTCGGCGGTGAAGTCCTCGCCGCCGACGCCCAGGTATCCGCGCGCCACGCGGCCGGAGGCCCGGATCTGGTCGGCGATCTGGCGCGCCAGATTGATCGGGATGGCGAACCCGACGTTCATCGCCACCCCCGGGTTGATGATCGCCGAATTGATCCCGATGACCTCCCCGCGAAAATTAAAAAGCGGTCCGCCCGAGTTGCCCTGGTTGATGGCCGCGTCGGTCTGGATGAAATCTTCGTAGCGCGGATCGATGTCGCCCAGCTTTTCGCCGATGATCCGGTTCTTGGCGCTGACGATCCCCATCGTCACCGTCTGCCCGAGGCCGAGCGGGTTGCCGATGGCCAGCACGTAGTCGCCGACCCGCACCTTCTCCGAATCGCCCAGCGTCACCACCTGCAGGTCGTGCGGCGCCTTGTCCAGCTTGATCACCGCGACGTCGGTGGCCGGATCGCTGCCCAGCACCTTGGCGGACAGCTGCCGGTTGTCCGTCAACTTCACCAGCACCTCGTCCGCGCCCGCCACAACGTGGTTGTTGGTCAGGATGATCCCGGCGCGATCGACGATGAAGCCCGACCCCAACGCCTCTTGCCGTTCCTGGGTCGCGCGCGGCGCCGCGCCCAGACCAAACTGCTCGCGCATCAGGCGGCTCCAGGGATCTTCCATGGCCGGGCGGCGGATAATCTTGGTGCTCTGGATCGTCACCACCGACGCCTTGACCCGATCGACCAAAGGCGCGACGGTCCCCGACTCGCCGCCGCCAAACGCCGGTAGCGCGCCCGGCGGCGCCGCCGCCAGCACACCCGACGGCGCCGACACCAGCCCGACCAAAGCGAAGAGCGCCGCGGCCCTCGTCAAAACCAAGCTACCCCCGGTAGACGACGATTCCACGCGTCGGATCATACGGCGTCAGCGCGACCGTGACCTTGTCGCCAAGGACGACGCGGATGCGATGCTTGCGCAGCTTGCCGCCCAGGTGCGCCAACACCTGGTGACCGTTCTCGAGCTCGATACGAAAATTCCCCGCCGGAAGGACCTCGATGACCCGGCCCTGAAATTCGATATGCTCTTCTCGACCCATCGGCGGGACGGACCTTACGCGGTCGTCGATGCTCGGTCAATCCCACGACGATGACCATTTCATCTTCTGCCCAGCCCGCCGCCGCGTCGACCACGTCCGATGGCGCGGTCTACTTTTCCGATCCCCGTGGGCTGATTCCCGGCAACGCGGTCAAGCTGTTGCGCGGCGGCGCTCAGGTGTTCCCGGCCTGGCTGGCCGCCATCAACGCCGCTCAGCTGCGCATCAGCCTGGAGATGTACATCTTCAGCGACGACGTGATCGGCCGGCGGGTGGCCGACGCGCTGATGGCCGCCGCGCGCCGCGGGGTGCGCGTGAACTTGATGTACGACTTCGTCGGCTGTCGCGACACGCCCGCCTCGTTCTTCCAGCGCCTGCGCGAGCACGGCGTGCACACCGTGGCCTATCATCGCCACCGCTTCTGGCGCCCGCGCTTCTGGCAGCTTCTGCGCCGCAACCACCGCAAGACCCTGGTCTGCGATGGCCTGCTGGCCTTCACCGGCGGCGTGAACATCTCAGACGAATGGGTGGCCAAGCGCGACGGTGGCGGCGGCTGGTCGGACGCCGCCGTGCAAATCGAAGGTCCGGCCGTCGCCCACCTGGAAGAGATCTTCCTCGAGACCTGGAACCGCCGCGCCCGCAAACGCGCCCGCATCGATCCCGACACGCTGCCCAAACCGCCGGTGGCTGGCAAGACGCGCCTGGCGGTGATCTCGAACCGCGAGCTTCTGGATCGCTTCTCCATCCGGCGCGCGGCCCTGCAAGCCATTCGCGCCAGCCGCGAGCGGGTGTACGTGGCCAACCCGTACTTCATCCCCGATCGCGGCGTGATGACCGCCCTCATGGACGCCGCGGTTCGCGGAGCCGTCGTTCGCATCATCGTCCCGGCGCGCAGCGATTTTCGGCTGCTGGATCTGGCGGCCCGCGCCACCTTCGGACGCTTGCTGGCCGCTGGCGTGCGCATCTGGGAGACGGTCGATCTGATCCACACCAAGGCGCTGGCCGTCGACAGCGTCTTCGCCTCGGTCGGCAGCTACAACTTTGACCACCGGTCGCTGGCCTACAATCTGGAGGTGGTGGTCAACGTCCTGGACGAAGACTGCAACCGCGACGTGACGGCGATGCTGGACGGCGAGATCGCCATCGCCGGCGAGCTGACCATGCAGGCCTTCACGCACCGATCGCTGCTGGGGCGGTTACTGGAACGCCTGGCCTACAGCGTCCGGCATTGGCTATGATCGCATCTGCAGCAGGTTCGGATCCGCTAAAGAGCACTCCTCGTCAGAGGAGCGCAAACGCGCGAAAGCCGCCCTCCAATCGGGTTGCTGACCGTCGCCCGGCGCGTAACGGGTTCGCCTTAGAGCGCGGTCAGCGCTTGCTGGGCTTGGCGGGCTTCCCCGCGGGTTTGGCGGGCTTGGTCGGCGGCGCGGGTTTGGCCGGTTTCGCGGCGGCCACAGGCTTGGGCTTGGTCGCGGCGGCGGGCGCGGCGATGGCGGCGGCACCTTTCTTCCGCGCCCACAGGCCGACGACGTTGCCGTCGGGATCGGCGAAAAGCGCCACTTCGCCGCCGCCGGCGAAGGGCCGGTGCGGGACGATCACCCGTCCACCGGCCTTCTCGACCTGCGCCAGGGTGGCGACCAGATCGTCGACTTCGACATAAGCCAGCGGACCCGGCGCCTGGCCGAGATCCGCCCGCACCCAACCCGTCGACAAGCTGTCGTTGCTGTCGAGCTTCATATAGGTCGAGTTGGCGTTCTGCTGCGTCTGCCAACCTAACGCTTTGGCGTAAAAAGCAGAGGCGCGGGCAAAGTCAGAACTGCGAAATTCAATATGGACGATCGGCGGCGTCACCGTCATGGGCGGTCCGAACCTATCGCCCCGACGGAAAAATTGCCATCACCGTCAGCACCGAAACCTCGCCGAGTTCGATGGCGGCGCCATACACGTCACCGGTGAGGCCGCCCAGGCGGCGCCGCATCCACAGTCCTAGCAGGCACGCGCCGGCTGTGGCAATGACCGTCGGCAACAGCAGACGCGCACCCAGCCCGCCGACGATCACCGCGGTCAGCACGGCGGCGATGGCCAGCCGTCCACGGCCAGCCTCGCCAATGAAGGCGCGGCCCAGACCTTCGCGGCGGGCATAGGGAAACAGCACGATCAGCGGCACCACGGTCCAGCGCGCGATGGCCGGGAACACCAGCAAGGCCACGAAGTCCCGGCGCTCGATGGCTTGCGCGGCGGCCAGCACCTTGGCCAGCAGCAACAAGATCAACGCCGCGGCGCCGTGCGCGCCGATGCGGCTGTCACGCATGATGTTCAGCATGCGCGCCCGATCGCCGCGCCCGCCACCGACGGCGTCGAACACGTCGGCGAAGCCGTCCAGGTGCAACCCGCCGGTCAACGCCGCCAGCAGCGCCACGGCAAACACCGCCAGCAAAAGCGGCGGCAGATACGCCCGCAACCCGAACGCCAGACCGGTCACGCCCAGGCCCAGCACCAGCCCGACCGCTGGAAAAAAGGCCACCGACCGCCCGAGATCGCCGTCGCGCACCCGGGCGTTGCCGACGGGGATGCGGGTGAGAAAGGCGAATGCCGCGACGATGGCCTGCACGCGGCTAGCGTAGTCGATCGGGCGCGGGCGGGCGAACCACCGTCAGCGGCGTTGGCCGCAGACGGAGCATTTGCCCCATCGCCCCGAGATAGAGCTCGTCGGCGATGGCAGCCAGGCGTTGATGGGCAAGGCCGGTGAGATCGCGAAACAGGCGGCCGAGCGGCGTGTCGGGCACCAGGCCCAGGCCGACCTCATTGCTGACCAGGACGATGTGGCGGCGGCGGGCGGCGACCACCCCCACCAGATCGTCGATGCGTCGCAGGGCGGGCGCCTCTGCTTCCTCGCGCATGAGGAGGTTCGACAGCCACAACGTCAGGCAATCGATCAGCACCACGTCGGCGCCGGTGATCGCGGCCAGCGCTTGGGGCAGATTCAGCGGCTCCTCGACGGTGGTGAAGCCGGCGCCGCGTTCGTCGCGATGGCGGGCGATGCGCTCGCTCATCTCCTTGTCGAAGGGCTGCGCCGTGGCCAGAAAGACCCGCCGCCGCCCAAGACGCAGCGCCCGTTGCAGCGCAAAGCGGCTCTTGCCCGAGCGAGCGCCGCCGCCCACCAGGATGAAACGACCGCGGGGGTTGCCGCCGCCGCGCCCGCCGCCGGCCATCAGCCCTCGCCTTCCAGCGCCGCGGTCAGCGCTTCGAGCTCCACCAGCGATGAACGCAGATCATCCGGTCGAAATACCTCCAGCGTCAGAGCGCCGGCAAAACCCGCCCGGCGCAGCGCCCGCAACAGCGCCAGCGAGCGATGCCGTGGACAGTGAGCGATCGAACGATGGTCGCGTCCGCCCGGCTCGACGCCGTGCCATTGGATGACGCCGGTGCGCGGCAGCCAACGCTCGAGCAAGGCCAGCTCGTCACGCCCGTCGCGCAGCTGGTGTCCGACGTCCAGGGCAACCGACAGATCCAGCGCGTCGATCACCGGGGCCAGCAGGGCGAAGTCGTAATCGATGGTCTCCACGCACAGCGCGCGCGGCGGCACGCCCAGCGCGAGGATCGCCGCCAGCGCCTCGGCCGCCCGGGCGCGCCAGGCGTCGAGATCGGGCGGCGGCGCCGGATCGTGCTCCTGGTCGCCGAGGTAGACGTGGACCACGATCCGCTCGGGCTGCAGGGGCCGCGCCACCTCCAGACAGCGGCGCACCAGGGCCAGCGCTTCGGCACGCCGTCCGGCGTCGACCGAAGCCAGGCTGGCCCCAAGCGGCGTGTGCAGCGTGTACGAAAGCTGATGGCGATCCTTGAGCGCCCGAAGCCGCGCGCATTCGGCCGCGTCGGGCAGCTGCTCGGGACGCTCGGCTTCGAAGAACAACAGTTCGACGTCGCGCACCGGCGTCTCGACGCACAGGCGCTCGACGTTGTCCGCCCAGCCGGCGGGAAAAACGAACGACGTCGCGCCCAGACGAAACAGCGGCGGCGGCAGCAGCAGCGACGGCTTCGGCGCCATCATCGCGCCAGCTTGGCCAGGTTCGGCACCACCACCAGCACCGGCACGCGGGTGGCGCGGATCAGCCGTTCGTTTTCGTAACCGAAGAACAGTCGGTGCTGGATGGCCCGGTTCTCTGCGCCCAGGACCACCAGATCATAGCCGCCGCGCTCGACGGCCTGGGTGATGGCGCTGGAACCCGGGTCGTAAACCAGATGTAAAATCGTGGGCCGCAGATTCGAGGCCCGAAACACCACGGAGATGCGCTGCAGCTCGGCGGTGCTGGTGGTCTGCGAATCGGGCGAGTGCGTTCCTGAAATGTCGGCGTAGCCGGCGGCTTGCGGGCGGCGTTCCGTCAGCACCGCCAGCGACAGCGCGGCGCCCGCCGCCTCGGCATAGCGCAAGGCCAGCTCGACGGCGCTGCGCGAGGCCAGGCTGCCGTCGACGGGGACCAAGATGTTCTTGAACGCCGCCGTCGGTGGCGCGGGCGCCTTCATGATCGCCACGTGGCACGGCGCGCCCGCCACCACGTCCTCGACGATGCTGCCGCCGATGGCCGGGCCCGGGCCCGAGCCCACCACCACCAGATCATAGCCGCGCCCCGCCTCGTCGCAGATGGCGCCCGCCACGCTGGCGCCGGTGATCTCGCGCGGCTCGGGCGCCAAGCGGCACTTGGCCAGGGCTTTCAGGGCGGCGATCTTCTGGGTGTTGTCGGCGGGCGGCGCTTCTCCGAACGGCCACAGCACCCGCTGCCCCAGTATGATTCCGGCCGACAGCTCGCCGACCACCGCGGGGAAGCCCAGGCGCTTGGCCGTCTCGGCGCCCAGACGGGCCACAGCGATCAGCAGCGCCAGCTGCAAGAACAGCAGGAAGACGGCGTGCCCGCTCACCGGTTTGAGAACGTCGACCATCGGTCGGGCAACCTAACACGCGTCGGCCCGGGCACTCCGCCGCTGCGTCCGTCGGCAGCGCCCCGGCGCCCCGCTTTACACCGTCGGCGAAACCCTGACATGCTGCTCCGACTTTCTTCACATGCCGCGCGATCTTCCCATTGGTAACGGCCGACTGCTGATCAACTTCGACGACGACTATCGCATCCGCGATCTGTTCTATCCGCACGTCGGCAAGGAGAACCACGTCGGCGGCCACGTCTGTCGGTTCGGCGTCTTCGTCGACGGCCAGTTCGCGTGGGTGGAAAAGAACCACGGCTGGAGCCTCAGCCTCACGTATGAAAAGGACACCCTGGTCACCCAGGTGGAATGTCGCAACGAAGGCCTCGGCATCGCCCTGTCCTGTTCGGACTGCGTGGACTTCCACGCCTCGTTGTTCGTGCGCCGGGTGGTGGTGAAGAACCTGCGCGACGACGCCCGGGAGATCCGCGTGTTCTTCCACCAGGATCTGCGCATCGGCGACACCGACGTCGGCGACACCGCTGCTTACGATCCCGAATCGCAGGCGGTGGTTCACTACAAGGGCGATCGCTATTTTCTGGCCAATTTATCGCTGAACGGCACGCCGGGCGTCCGTTACTGGGCGGTGGGACAGAAGGGACAGCCGGGCAAGGACGGCACCTGGCGCGACGCCGAAGACGACGGCAACCTGAGCGGCAGCCCCATCGCCCAGGGCGCGGTGGATTCGGTGATCGCCACCCGCACCATCATCCCCGGCCGTGGCTCCGCCGAGGTTTACTACTGGATCGCCGTCGGGCCGCGCTGGAAAGGTTCGTGGGAAGGCGTCTGCGAGCTGAATCAGAAGGTGGTCGAACGCGGCCCCGGCGCCTATCTGGATCGCACGCGCAACTACTGGAAGCTGTGGGCGGGCAAGGAGCCGCTGGAATTTTTCAACCTGCCGCCGTCGGTGATCGATCTCTACAAGCGTTCGCTGCTGATCCTGCGGACGCAGATCGACAACCGCGGCGCGGTGATCGCCGCCAACGACACCGACATCACCGCCTTCGCTCGCGACACGTACTCGTACCTGTGGCCGCGCGACGGGGCGCTGGTCTCGCACGCGCTGGATCTGGCCGGCCACCAGGAACCGCCGCGGCGATTCTTCGAGTTCTGCGCCGACGCGCTGATGCCCGACGGCTACCTGCTGCACAAGTACCAGCCGGACGGCACGCTGGGATCGTCGTGGCACCCCTGGGCGGCGGTCGGCCCGGACGGCATCATGCGCCCGCAGCTGCCCATCCAGGAAGACGAGACGGCGCTGGTGCTGTGGGCGCTGTGGCGGCACTTCCGCCGCTACCGCGACGTCGAAGACATCCAGAGCCTTTACGGCCGGCTGGTGAAGAAGGCGGCGCAGTTCATGGTGCGCTACCGCGATCCGCGCACCAAGCTGCCGCTGCCCAGTTACGATCTGTGGGAAGAACGACGCGGGGTGATGACCTTCACCTGCGCATCGGTGATCGGCGGGCTGCACGGCGCCGCCGAGTTCGCCTACATTTTTGGGGAAACCGCGCTGGCCACGCAGTATGAACAAGCCGCGCAGGAGATCCGCCAGGGCATGGACCAGTACTTATGGCGTCCGGAGCTGGGGCGGTTCGCCCGCATGGTCCAGTTCGACTCCAACGGCCAGATCACCGTGGACGGAACCATCGACGCGTCTTTGTACGGCGCCTTCGCATTTGGAGCGTATCCGGCCGACGATCCGCGCGTAGAAGCCACCATGAAGGCCGTGCGCGATCGCCTGTGGTGCAAGACCGACGTGGGCGGCGTGGCTCGGTACGAAAACGACTATTATCACCAGGTCTCGAACGACACGACCCAAGTTCCCGGCAATCCCTGGTTCATCTGCACGCTGTGGCTGGCGCAGTACGAGATCGCCCGCGCCAAGACCGGCGCTGACCTCGACCGCGCGCTGGAGTACCTGGCCTGGGTGGAAAAACGCCGCCTGCCATCCGGCGTGCTGGCCGAGCAGGTGCACCCGTTCACCGGTGTGCCACTGTCGGTGGCGCCGCTGACCTGGTCACACGCCACGGTGGTCAGCGTGGTGCAGGAGTATCTTGATCGGGCCGAAGAATTGAACCTGCCCGTGCCGGGGACCTCGCGCCGCTTCCGCAAGCTGCGCGGGTACGAACGCGAGGAACCGGTCATCGCCGTCAACGTCAACAGTCCATCGGCGGCGGAACCCGAGAAAAAAGGATCGTGACGCCGTGACCGCCCCAACCATTCCCATGCCGAACCCCCTGCGCGAGGGACTCGAACAGGAGCGCATCCCGGAGCCCACCACCATGGTGATCTTCGGCGCCTCCGGCGATCTGACCAAGCGCAAGCTTTTGCCGGCGCTGTACAGCCTCACGCGCGAGCGTTTGCTGCCGGGGCGCTTTGCCGTCGTCGGTTACGCGCGCAAGCCGCTCTCCGACGACAGCTTCCGCGACGAAATGAAAAAAGGCTGCGACGAGTTCGCCCGTCGCCGGCCCGTCGATCCCGAGCTGTGGTCGGCGTTCGCCCGCAACATTTTCTATCAAGAAGGCGGCTACGACGACCCGGCATCGTTCATCGCGCTGAAGAAACGCCTGGACGAGATCGAACACGCCCTCGGTCTGCCCGGCAACCGCGTCTTCTATCTGTCGACGCCGCCGTCGTCGTTCGCCACCGTGGTGCGCAACCTGGGCCTGTCCGGTTTGGTGCCGCGCGAATCCACCGAGACCAAGCCGGAACGATTCGCCCGGGTGATCATCGAAAAACCGTTCGGCACCGATCTTGGCACCGCCCGCCGCCTGAACGCCGAGATCCACGAGACAATGGCCGAAAAACAGATTTACCGCATCGACCATTACCTTGGTAAGGAGACGGTCCAGAACCTTTTGGTCTTCCGGTTCGCCAACGGCATCTTCGAGCCGGTGTGGAACAACCGCTATGTCGACCACGTGCAGATCACCGGCGCCGAGACGGTGGGCGTGGAAGGCCGCGGCGGCTACTTCGAGCAGGCCGGCATCCTGCGCGACATGGTGCAAAACCATCTGTTCCAGGTGGTCAGCCTGGCGGCGATGGAGCCGTCGGTGGCCTTCGAACCGGATGCTGTCCGCGACGAGAAGCTGAAGGTGTTGAAGGCGCTGCGCCCGATCCAACCGAGCGAGATGGACGCCCACATCGTGCGCGCCCAGTACGGCGCGGGCTCCATCGTCGGGCGCAAGGTACCAGGCTACCGGGATGAACCGGGCGTCAACCCCACCTCGCACATCGAGACCTACGTGGCGATGAAGTTCTTCATCGATTCGTGGCGTTGGGCAGGCGTGCCGTTCTATCTGCGCTCGGCCAAGCGCATGCCCAAACGAGTCACCGAGATCGCCATCCACTTCAAAGAAGCGCCGCATTTGCTGTTCGGCGGAACCCGCGGCAGCGCCATTCGTCCCAACGTGCTGGCCATCCGCATTCAACCCGACGAAGGGATCTCGCTGAACTTCGGCTCGAAGCTGCCTGGGCCGGCCATGGAGGTGGCGCCGGTGACCATGGAGTTCCGTTACGGCGCCTCGTTCGGCGTCGAGCCGCCCGAGGCGTACGAACGGCTGATCCTGGACTGCATGCTGGGCGACGGCACGCTGTTCACCCGCGCCGACGAGGTGGAGGCAAGCTGGACCTGGATCTCCAAGATTCACCAGTTCTGGGCCGAGCAGTCGGCGCGGCCGGGCGCGCCTCCGTTGCCCAGCTATGCTGCCGGCACCTGGGGACCGGAAGCCGCCGAACACTTGATCGACGCCGACGGACGGCACTGGCGGCGGCCATGAGCGCCTCGAACATCGAACGGTTCTCGCGCGGGGAGTCCATCACCGTCGAGGTGGGCCGCATCGAACGCGAGCTGGCGGCGCTGTGGCAGGACGCCAGCCGCGCCGAAGCCCCGGCCAGCGACAGGGAGGCCCACGTCCTCCGCGAGCACGCCGCGCTGTCGCGCGCGGCGCTGTGGAACATCATCGTCCCCGCCCACGGCGCCGAGTCGCTGCGCTGGACGCGCGAGCTGGTGGACGAGATGGCCCCGTCGGTGCCGGCCCGGGTGATCGTCTTGTGCCGCGACGCCGACGACGAACACAGCAGCGGCGGCAGCGGCGAAACCTTGCGCGCCAGCATCGGCAGCAACGTGGTGTCGCGGCCCAGCGGCGCGCGCACCGTCTACTCAGAGGAGATCATCCTCACCGGCCGCGGCGGCGCCGAGGAACACTTCGGCGCGCTGGTGCGGGCGCTGCAGATCCCCAGCTTGCCGACGGCGATCTTCTGGATCGACAGCACGCTGACCGAGACGCTGCTGACCCGCGAACTGTTGCCGGTCTCCGAACGCCTGGTGGTCGACACCGGGCGCTGCCGCAACGTTGCCGATCTACGTTCGATCGAACGCATCCTGGACCTGTGCCGCTTGGACATCGCCGATCTCGGCTGGGCGCGGCTGGACAATTTTCGGCTGCTGTTCGCCGGGCTGTTCGATCCGCCGGTGGGCGGGGACCCTCTGCGCTCGGCGACGCGCGTGGTGGTGCGGCACCGGCCGCACAGCCTGGTCAGCGGATTGTTGCTGATCGCCTGGCTGGCCGGGCAGATGAAGTGGGAAATGCTGGACAGCAAGGCGCGCCCGCAGGGCCAGCGACAGCTTTATTTTCGTCGCCCGAATGGCGCCGGCGGCGAGAGCGATGGCGGCGGCAAGGCGACCGAGACGTCACCGCTGGTGCTGGTCGAGCTGGTGCCGTCGCACGACAGCTGCGGCACCAGCGGCATCGTCGCCATCGAGCTGACTTCTGCCACCGGCGAGCGTTACGCGGTCACGCGCACCGCCCAGAACCACGCCAAGCTGGAGATCCCGATCGCGCCGGCGCGCTCGGTGAAGCTGGACTCGCGCAGCACCGCCGAGCTGTGCATCGCCGCCGTTGGCCCGCGTGGCCGCGATCCGCTGATGCGCCGCTGTCTGACGCTGGCCGCCCGCCTCGGCGAACGGCTGGAGCCAGGAACGACGCCGTGAGCAAACCGACCGTGGTGGTCTGCAACGATCTGCCGGCGCTGTCGCGCGAGGCGGCGCGGCTGGTGCGCAGTTCGGCGGCCGCCGCCATCGAAGCCCGCCAGCGCTGGTCGCTGGCGCTGGCCGGTGGTTCCACGCCGCGCATGCTGTACGAGCTTTTGGCCGCGCCGGCCGATCCGTTGGACACCATCGATTGGTCGCGGGCGCAGCTCTTCTTCGGCGACGAGCGGACCGTTCCCCCCGAGCACCGCGACTCGAACTATGGGATGGCTCGTCAGTCGCTGTTGTCGCGAGCGCCCATTGCAGCGGCCAACGTTCACCGGATGAAAGGCGAGGCCGCCGATCTGGACGCCGCCGCCATCGAATACGAAGGGCAGGTGCGCCAGTTCACGGAGAGCGCGGAGGGCGTGCTGGATCTGGCCATCCTGGGCATGGGCGCCGACGGCCACACGGCGTCCCTGTTCCCCGGCACCACCGCCCTCGACGAGCGGCAGCGCCTGTGCGTGCCGGTCACCGTCGAGAAGCTCGGCACCCGCCGTCTCACCCTGACCTATCCGGTGTTTCTGCGGGCCCGCGCCGTGCTGTTCCTGATCGCCGGCGCCGACAAGGCCGATCCGCTGCGCGCCGTGCTGGACGGCCCGGAGCGCCCGCGTGATCTGCCCAGCCAGGTGATCATCCGCCGGCCCGCCGGCTCTGTTAGCATCCTGTGCGATCGAACGGCGGCCGACGGGCTCGGCCCAAGGTAACCACGAAAGAGGGATCATGATCGTACTGGCAGGCGACATCGGCGGCACCAACACGCGGCTGGCCTTGATCGACGGCAAGGCGGGCGACGCCGGCCGCAAACTCACCTTTGGCGTGGTCGCCGAACAAACCTACCCTTCCGCCAGCCACCCGTCGTTGGACGCCATCGCCGAGATCTTTCTCGCCGACAAAGCCAAAGGCGCCAGCATCGAACGCGCCTGCTTCGGCATCGCCGGCCCAGTGGAAAACAACATCTGCCGCGCCACCAACCTGCCCTGGGTGATCGACGGGCGGGCCATCGGGCAGAAGCTGGGCATCCCGCGCGTCACGCTGGTCAACGATTTCTATGCCGCCGCCTTGGGCGTCACCGCCGTCTCGTCGGATTTTCTGGTGCCGATGGGTGGCGGCCCGCCGGCCGATCGCGGGCCCATCGCCGTGCTGGGCGCTGGCACGGGCCTGGGCCAGGCGTTTCTGGTCTGGTCGGCCTCCGAGGATCGTTACCAGGTGGTCTCGTCGGAGGGCGGCCACACGGATTTTCCCGCGCGCACCGCCCTGGAGATGTCGTTGTTGCAATACCTGACCACCAAGTACGGCCGCGCCTCGTGCGAGCGCGTGCTGTCGGGCCAGGGCCTGGTCGACATCTTCGGCTTCTTGGCGCAGGAACCAGCCTGTCAGTCGCTGCTCCGTCCTGACACCACCGCGGCGCTGGGCGATCGCGGACCCGGCAATGATCCGGCGGCGGCCATCTCCCAGCGCGCCCTGGCCGGCAGCGATCCGATCTGCGAGCTGGCGCTGGCCATCTTCTGTCAGGTGCTGGGCGCGGTCTCCGGCAATCTGGCGCTGACGTTGCTGGCCACCGGCGGCGTGTTCGTCGCCGGCGGCATCGCCCCGCGGATTCTCGCTTACCTGCAAAAAGGCGGTTTTCGCGAGGCCTTTGAACGCAAGGGCCGCCTGCACCCGCTGGTGGCGAAGATCCCGGCGTTTGTCGTCACGCACCCGCAGCTTGGGTTGCTGGGCGCAGCGAAGGTGGCGTCGGGTCTGTAGACCGATTTCAGGTTGGGTCCGATCTTCCACGCAAACCCGTTACGCGCGGGGCGAATGGTGCAACTCGATTGAATCGCCGTGGTCGCGCGTTTGCGCTCCTCTGGGGAGGAGCGCCTGAAAGCGATCTAGCGGTCGCAGCGCGCCCGCGTTCCTAAAGCCGTTCGCGGAAGATCGCGCGCACGCGGGCCATGCGGCGGTCGAGCTCTTCGAGCAGCGGCGCTGGTTCGCGTTCCAGCGTGCGGGCCAGCGCCAGCTGATCCGCGGGGCTCAGCACCTCCTCCGGGCGATCGCGCAAAAGACGCAGGCGCAAAGCCAGCCGCCGCAAGAACGCATAGTCCTCGCGCAGCCCCGTCGGCCACCCTAGCTGCACCAATCGATCAAGGGCGATCGTGGTGGTGGGCGTGCGCAGGCCGGGATCGGTGGCACCGCCGCGCAGCTGTCCCAGCGCGACCAGAAACTCGACGTCCATGATGCCGCCCGGATCAAAGCGCAGATGGCGCGAGCCGCGCGGAACCCGGCCCCGTTCTTTTTCCACCCGCTCGCGCACGGCGCGCAGGTCGGTACGAAATTTCTGTTCGTCGAAGGGACGGTCGAAGGCGATGCCCGCGACGGTGGCGGCCAGGGCCTCCACGCCGGCCGCGGTCTCGGTGCTGAAGACCACCCGTGCCCGCAGCAACGCCGCCCGTTCCCAGCCGGCCGCCTCGCGCTCGTGATAGCGCACGAACGCTGCGTACGACGTCACCAGCAGGCCTTGCTCGCCCGACGGACGCAGGCGCGTGTCGACATGATAGAGGCGGCCGTCCTCCATCAGGGCCTGCAGCGCATTGATCACCCGCTGCGAGGCGCGCGCGTACCACTCGCGGTGGTCGACGCCGGTGCTGCTCTCGCCCTCGGCGCCGTAAAGGAAGACCAGATCCAGATCCGAGCCATAGCGCATCTCGCGCGCGCCCAGGCTGCCCAGCCCCAGCACGGTCAGCGCGGTGCACGGCTGGCCGTAACGGGCGTGCAGTGCCGGCAGCACGATGCCCATCACCTCGTCGAGACACGTCTCGGCCAGGGCGGTCAGCTGTTCGGAGATCGCGGCGGGATCGAGATTGCCCGAGACGTCGTGCAGCCCGATGCGCAGCAGCTCTTCCACTTGAAAGCGGCGCACGGCGCGCAGGCGATCCTCTTCGTCGCCGTCGGTGCTGTCGGTGCTGGCCAGCCGCGCCCGCAACGCCGCGGCCAGCTCGCCCGGCGCGCGAACCCGGGCGCCCAGGTTGTCGACCAGCGACTCCCACAGCTCGGGTCTTTGAATCAGCAGCGATGACAGCCGCTCGCTGGTGCCGAACAGCGTGGCCAGCATGCGCAAAAGCTGCGGGTGATCGCGCAGCAGGGCCATCAAGCCCGTCGACCCGCGCACGGTCAGATCGCGAAAGTGGGTCAGCGCCCGCGACGGATCGGGCGACGCCGCCGCCTGGGCCAGGAACGCCGGCGGGATGCGGCCGCGCACCAGCTCCAGGCTGTTGGCCGCGCCCTCTCCGTCGGAAAATCCCAGCGCCAGCAGCCGCTGCTCCATCTCCTCGCGCGGCAGCCCCGGATCCAGCAGGCGCAGGACCGCGTCGCCCGGCTGCGGCGCCGGATCGTTGAACGTCGCCGCGATGGCCTGCACCGCCGCCCGCTGGGTGGCCACCGCTTGATCGAAGGTCGGCAGATGGGAAAATCCCAGACGCTCGGCGAACCAGGCGCGCGTCTCGTCGTCGGCAGGCAGCCGGTGGGTCTGCGTGCCGTCCTCGATCTGCACGCGGTGTTCAAGCCGCCGCCAAAAACGATAGGCCTCGGCCAGGGTCTTCGCCTCGCGATCGGAGATAAGGCCCGCCATCAGCAGCTTGTGCAAGCCCGACAGCGTGGTGCGATCGCGCAGGTCGCGGCGTTTTCCGGCGTGCAGCAGCTGCAGCGTCTGCACCACCAGCTCGACGTCGCGGATGCCGCCCGAACCAAGCTTGACGTCAAAGCCGGCCGGCCCGTCGTCGCCCAGCGTGGCGGCGTCTCCCTGGGCGCGAAACATGGCCCGCAAGGCGCGGATGTCGTCGACGGTCTTGGCCTCGATGTGGCGCGGGTAGATGAACCCTTCCAGCGCGTCCAAAAGCTCGCGCCCGAAGGCGTGGTCGCCGGCGCACGGTCGGGCGCGCAGCAACGCTTGCCGCTCCCAGGTGCGCCCGAAGGTTTCGTAGTACCGCTCGGCCGCCGGCAGTGAATTGCACAGCGGACCGTTCTGGCCTTCCGGCCGCAGGCGCAGATCGACGCGAAAGATGGTCCCGTCGGCGGTCTTCTCTTCGATGGCATTGGTGATTCGCCGCGAAAGCTCGGAGAAATACTGGTGCAGGCTGATCCGGCCGGCCGCGCCAGCATCCGACGAGTAGAAATAACAAACGTCGACGTCCGACGAAAAGTTCAGCTCCTCGCCGCCCAGCTTTCCCATCGCCAGCACGACGAACGCCGCCGGGCCGTCGCCGGTCATCGGATCGCCGTGCTCGCGGCGCAGCTCGCCGTCGCAGAAGCGCCACGACTCGTCCAGGCACGCCTCGGCGAAATCCGACAGCTCGCGCGCCACCTCCAGCGTCGTGCCCCAGCCGAACTCGCGCGCGCCCAGACGCAGCACCTCGCGGCGGCGCGCCACCCGCAGGCGGCGCTTGAAATCGCTGAAGTCGCTCGCACCGCTGACCTCCGCCACCACGGCGGCGCGGATCAGCTCGGCCGGCTTTGGCTGCCACAACCAGGGATCCGCCGCCAGCGCCGCCAGCGCGTTCACGTCGGCCAGCAAAAGCTCGGTGAGAAAATCGCCGCTCTCGACGATCGCCTGCAGCAACCGCCGGGCAACGTCGTGCTCGGGCCCCGGTCCAGGCACAGTGCCGCCGCGTTCGACGAAGCGGTCGAAACGCGCCTGCACCGCCGGCCGCATCAGAGATCGGCTTGGGCGACCGAAAACTTGTTGTTCTGGCTGTCGATGACCTTGAAGCTGTTGCGGGCCTCCGCCGGCAACAGACCTTGCAGGTGACCCTGCTGGCCGCGTTCAAAGATGAAGAACTGGCGGGTGCCGCGGTGACGGCCAATCCAATCCTTCAACCGATCGTCGGCGCCCTCCTGATCGAACACGGTGCGATCCTCGGTCGGCCCTTCGTAGATTTCATTCTTCGTGTAGAAGGTCTCGCCTCGCCAGTACATCTGATAGGCCACCAGACGCTCTTGCGGTGAGCGGCGGGCGCGGTAGTAAGCGGCGATCGGCACCTTCTGCGACCAGTACGGCGCCACATCGCGCATGTAGACGTCCAGCAAGAAGAAGGTGAACACCACCGCCGCGCCGCTGAGCCCGACCACCGCCCAGCGTCGAGTCCGCGCGAAGATGAGCCCGACCGTGGCGACCAGGAACAGCGCACAGAACACCATCAGCGGCGTCGAGAAATCCAGTCCCTCCGGCCACGGCCGCCCGCGCGGGTTGTGAATGTAGTCGTACGAAAACAACCACAGAAAATGTTGGGAGGCGTTCTTGGTCTCGACCAGATCCACCGTCACCAGCAAGAGCAGCGGAATCCCCAGCAGCGCTGCCGCCGCCGCCATTCGCCGCGCCCCGCGGGATATCACGTCGTCGATGAAGCAGCCGATGACGATGCACAGGCCCGGGATCGCCGGCAGCACGTAGTGGTGGAACTTGGTCATCGACATCGACACCACCGTGTACGCCGAGACGAACCAGATCGCGCCCAGGCGGATGATCCCTTGCTTGCGCACCTCGGCCGGCGTCTCCGGACCGCTGCCGGCGTGCGACGCCCGCATCACCGACCAGCCCAGGGCCGCCGGCGCCAGCGCCACCCACGGCAGCAACGAATAGCCAAGCTCGCGCAGGAAGTACTCGAACGAGCCGCGATCACCGTGACGGCCAAGCACCATGCGCCGCCAGTGGTTATCGCCGAACAGTTCGTTCCAGAACGGCAGGCCGTGGCGAATCAGCATGGCGTGGTGCCAGGGCACCGCCACCACCGCCATGCCGATCAGCGACACCACCACGCCGTAGAGAAGCTGCGCCCGCCGCAGCCGCCGCCAGTTCCAGGTGAACGCCAGATAGGCGAGAAAGATGATCAGCGGCAGCCCCAGGCCGGCCAGACCCTTCGCCAGCACCGCCAGGCCGCACAGGATGGCGGCGATGTAGAGATAAAGCGGCGCCTTGTACCGCGTGCGCGCCGCCAGAAACACGAAGGCGGCGAAGCCCAGGTAGTATGGAATCATCGCCACCGCGCCGTACATCTTCACGGTGTGGTCGCGCCAGGGGATCTCCACCTTCAGCTGATAGGAATCGATGATGAGCTGTGGGATGCAGACCAGCGCGAACAGGATCAGGCCGCCGTAGAACAGCCCGTGGTGCGGCCAGCTGCGCCAGCCGCGGCCCTTGCGCGGCAGCAGCTGATCTTCGTCGTCGAACAACGCCAGACCGCCCAGCGCCAGCGCCATGGCCATCGGCCCGACGAACGCCATGTCGGTCATCGCTTGCCGCGCCACCAGGCTGTACATCGGCGCGGTGGCGACGATGATGGCGGACAGCACGCCGGCGCGCCGGCTGACGAAGCGCGCGGTGATCAAGTAAACAGCGTAGATGCCGAGAACGCCCATCAGAACGAACGGCGTCCGTACTGCCCATTCGGCTTTGTAGGTCAGGGCCATCTCGCCCGGATCGCCGCCGCGCAGGCCGACGCCGGCGATGTGCATGCCAATGCTCATCAGCCAGAAAGACAGCACCGGCTTGGACCAGAACACGTCCAGATCGCGCGGCGAGCCCGGCCACCACAGGCTGATGAAGTCGCCTCGGTAAGTCATCTGCCGCGCCACTTCCGAATAGTGGGTCTCCCACGGATCCCACAGGCCGTACGTCCCGGCCAGCGGCAGATACAGCAGTAGCCCGAACAGGATGACGAACAAGGCCATCTGCCGTTCGGTGAAGCGGTCGAAGAAACTCGGCGACGCTGGGGTGTTCACGTGGCACCGATCTTTTGCAACGAGCGCGGCGGAAGGTCCATCACTTTCGGTGGTCGCCGGTCGATCTGGGCTAGTCTGGCGGCGGATGGCCGAAGAGAAGAAGCCGCCGCGCCCGGTCGAGAAGAATTACATCACCCCGGCTGGCTATAAGAAGCTGACCGAGGAGTTCGATTTCCTGCGCGCCAAAAAGCGCCCCGAGGTGGTCAGCGCCCTGGCCGACGCCGCCGCCGAGGGCGACCGCTCCGAGAACGCCGAGTACATCTACCGGAAGCGCCAGCTGCGCCAGATCGACAGCCGCCTGCGCTTTCTGTCCAAGCGCCTCGACTTCGTGGCCGTGGTCGACCCGAGCGAGCAAAAACGCCGTGACCGGGTCTTCTTCGGCGCCACGGTCGAGGTGCAGGATGCGGAGGGCGCGTCGTTCGTCTACCGCATCGTTGGCGTCGACGAAACCGACGGCACCGCGGGCGACGTCTCGTGGAAGTCACCGGTCGGCCGCGCGCTGCTGGGCAAGGCCCTGGACGACACGGTCATCGTCAAATGGCACGCCGGCCTGCGCGAGCTGACCATCATGACCATCGACTATCGCTGACGCCGCGTTCGTTAGCGCTGCCGGCGCGTTCGCGCCAAGGCCAGCCCCAGCAGCAACGCCAGTGCCGCCGCCGAGCCCGCGGGCGCGTCGCCCACGTTGCAAGCGCAGCCTCCGCCACCACCGGCGGTCGTCGCCCCCGGCATGACCCCGCCCACCGGCGTGGCCGGCGTTCCGTCGGGCATGAGGGCGCTGGGCGGCAAGGCCAGGGCCGCCGCCACCGCGCGGTTGTGCTTGGTGAGGTTCTGTTCGATCAGCGCGGCGTTGTCGGCCACGTGGTTGCCCTCGCCGCCCTCGGCGCGCTGGTAGGCGACGTCCAGCGACGGCCCTTGCAGCAGATCATCGCTCGGGTCGCCGCTGGCGCAGAAGTGCTGGTACCAGATCGATTCTCCGCCGGGCAGCACCCACTGCACGGGGGCGTCACAGTACAGGTACGCCTGGTTGCCGCACATGACGTGCGCCACCGCGCGATGTTGGTTCGACAGGTTCGGCAAGTCCGGATTGAAGATGAAGATCGGATCGCTGGTCATCTCGATCGGCGAGATGTACGTGGCCAGCCGGGTCAGGTACGGATGCGCGTCGAACAGCGCCTGGCCGTCCCGCAGCGGCGCCATGATGGCCGTATCGATGGCGTCGGTCAGCATGTTCGAATCGAACGGAGCGAAGGCGCTTTTGTACTGGCTCCAGTAGGTAAAGTTGTTGCTGTAGAACTGCAGCTCGGGAACGCCCATGTCCTTCAGCGATTGCGGCTCCGGAATGAACTTTTCCAGCAAGGCCAGGAGCTGCGGCGTGCCGGTCAGGCCCTGGGTGATCAGCTGTTGCAGATACGACGGTGGGTCGGTGGCGTTGCGCAACGCCGCCAGGTCGATGCGCGGGTTCGGCCACAGCGCCTTGTCCAGGATGCGCGCGGTGCCGGCGTATTCGGCGATGAAGGCGTTGCCGCCCGCCTCATCGGCGGCCTCTTGCACCAGCTGGGCATAGTTGTATCCGCCGGCCTGCCAGTTGATCTTGGTCTCGTTGACAGTCAGCTCGAAGTAATTCTTCGGCACCGCCCGGCTGTCACCCAAAACCCACAGGTTGACGCGCAGGTTGTCCAGGGCGGCGATGGCGGTCAGGCGCAGCGGCACGCACGGGTCGGCGTTGCTGAAGGTCAGCACCACCGGCTGGATGGACTGGACGTTCTGTCCGTTCTGCAGGCGCACGGCCACGAAGTACTTATTTTCCAGCACATACTCGTTGATGATCGAGACCGCGTCGGCGCCGACGTAGTACCCGTTGTCGGTCAGCCACTGCACCAGCTCGGCGCTGGTGCGATCAGTGGAATGAATGACCGCCGTGTCGTACGGCCCTACCGAGCCCATCGAGATCACCTGCACGCCGCCTCCAGGAGCTACCGCCGCGTCCGCCGATGCTGACGAACCGCCGGAGCCGGCAGCGAATCCCCCGGCGTTGTTCACCGGCGGCTCCGGCTTGCAGGTCCCCTCGACGCTGGTGTCGTATTGATAGCTCGGCTGGGTCACCCCGGCCACGGCGGTGAACATCTGATCGGTCCCCACGCCCACCGTCGGCGCGGCGTCGACCGGAACGATCCACGAGAACTTGGCCGCCGGGCCCGAATAGAAGATCTGGATGTGCGCCTGCACCGTCTGCACGCCGGTCTTCGGATCGGTGGTGACGCCGAAGACGATGTTCTCGCCGCTCTGGGCGATGGGCAGCGGGGCGAACGGATTGGGCGGTGGTGAATCGCAGAACAGTCCGCCACACGCCTTGGCCGGCCGGTGCCCGATGGCCAGAGCGGCCACGCCGAGCAGCAACCTCAACCCCAGTCGATAGTAGATGCGGTTCATCAGGCCTCCAGACGACGGTTATTTGTAGGCGACGCGGACGCGGTTGTTGTGCGTGTCGGCGATGTACAGGTTGCCTTGCGGATCGAAGGCGATGCCGTAGGGACGGTTGAGCAACGCGCTGGCCGTCGGGCCGCCGTCTCCGGTGAACCCTTGCTGGCCGCAGTGGCCCACCGCCGTCGAGATGATCCCGGCCTGATCGACCTTGCGGATGCAGCTGTTCTCGTTATCGGCGATGTAGACGTCGCCGTCGGGGCTGACCGCCACGTCGGTCAGCGGGCTCAACTGCGCGGCAATCGCCGGGCCGCCGTCGCCGCCCAGACCCATCGTGCCGTCGCCGGCGATGGTGCTGATGATGCCGGTGGCGCCGTCCACCCGGCGCACGCGAAAGTGCGCGGTATCGGCGACGTAAAGGTTGCCGGCGGCGTCGATGTCCACCCGCCCGCCCGGACGCGCCGCCTGCCCCGGCGGAAATGCGAAGTGCGCCGCCGTGGCCGGCCCGCCGTCGCCGAGCTCGCACATGGTGGGATCGGCGCAGGGATCGGTGCCGGCGATGGTCGAGATGAAGCCCGTGGCGTGGTCGACCTTGCGCACGCGCTGGTTGGCCTGATCGCCGATGATCATGTTCCAGTCGTGATCGAACACCACGCTGACCGGCAGGTTCAGCGCCGCCGCCGCCGCCGGGCCGCCGTCGCCGGAGTAGGCGCGCTGGCCGTTGCCGCAGGTATCGACCAGAACCCCGGTGGCCAGATCGACCTCTTTGATCCGGCTGTTGTGCCAGGCGGCGATCACCAGGTGCCCGTCCTGATTGAAGGCCACGCCGGTCGGATGATTCAGGCGATCGGTCGACGGATCGTCCGCGTTCAACCCCAGTTCGCCCAGGCCGGCGACGATGTGCAGCGTGCCGTCCGGCTGCAGGACCCGGATGCGGTGGTTGTTCCAGTCGACGATGAAGGGCCGCCCGTCGGGACCGATGGTCACGTCCTGCGGAAGGTACAGCTTGGTGTTCACCGCCACCTGATCGTCGGCGCCGTCGCCGGCGATGCCATTGCCGGCGATGGTGCAGATGGTCCCGCTGGCCGGCGTGCAGGCCGGCGCGTTGTTGTCCTGCGGTTTGCCCCCGCAGCCGACGCCGGCGGCGATCAACGATGCCAGCGCCATCTTCACCATGGTGCGCATTTGCTTTGAGGATTCGGCTCTCATCGCGCCACCTTGCGAATCATGTTGTTGAACGTGTCGGCGATGAAGAGGTCGCCCTTGGCATCGAAGGCGATGCCCCAGGGACGCCACAGCGACGCCGCCGTCGCCGGCCCGCCGTCACCGCCGAAGGTGGCGTCGCCGTCGCCCGCGACGGTCGTGATGATCCCGGTCGTCATGTCGACCATGCGGACGCGGTGGTTGTCCGTGTCGGCGATGTAAAGGTTCCCGTCGGGACCGAACTCGATATCGCGCGGGTGGTTGACGGTCGCGTCGGTCGCCGGACCACCGTCGCCGGAGAAGCCTTCGTTGCCGTTGCCCACGATGGTCTCGATGGTGTTGGCGGCAAAGTCGACGCGGCGGATGCGTTCGTTCTCCGTGTCGGCCAGGTACAGGCGATCCTGCGCGTCCAGCGCCACCGCGCCGCCCGGTTCGGGGTTGTCGCTGGCCTGCTGAAAATTCAGCGACGCCATCAGCGGCGGCCCGCCGTCGCCGGAGAATCCCAGCGTGCCGTTGCCGACCACCGTGTCGATGATCTGCGGCGTCTCGGCGGCGATGCGCCGCACGCGGAAGTTTCGCGCGTCGACAATGTACAGCGCGCCAGTCATCGGGCTGAGCGCCATGCCTTTCGGGTGGTAAAGCAGCGCGCCCGCCGCCGGCATGCCGTCACCCTTGAACCCGGGGCCGGCGCCGCAGGAGACGTCCATCAGCTTGGTCGCCGGGTCATAGTGCCGAACCTTGTGGTTGTGCCAGGCCGCCAGATACAGCGTGCCGTCGGGCGCGAATTGAATGTCGGTCGGATGATTCAGGTTGACGCTGGTGCCGAGAACGCCGGGCGGCACATTTTCGTCGCCGCTGTCCGGACCGTCGCCGATCTCGTCGGTGCCGATCACCGTCTCGAGCTTGCCGTCGGTGTTGACCCGCCGGACCCGATGATTCTGCCAGTCCAGGATGTACGCCCGATTGGTGGCGTCGAATTCAAGGTCCATCGGCCAGTACAGCGCCGACTGGCGCATCGCCAGGCCGTCGCCGTTGAAGGCGCCTTCGCCGCCCATGCCCACCCACGAACAGATGGTGCCGCTTTTGCCCGAACAGGCGACGTCGGTCGACTGTCCGCAGCCGCCGATGGCCATCGCCATCGCCACACTGACCATGCCCGCCAGATGCCCCCACCGGGTCCCTCCAGCCGGATGATTCATCGCGCGATTATCAAGCAGCACATGGCGCTGTCTAGGCAAGACTTGCACCAACTTTCGATGACGCGAAAACCAGCGCCTGCGGCCCTCTGCATCGAATTTTCGTGGTTCGTCCCAGGCGATCCACGACTTTCTGATCGCGATCGCGTCGCGCGGCGCGGATCTAGCCCCGGGTCTCTCCGCTGGCGGCGACGCACGGCAAGGTCAGCGTGAAGCGTGAACCGGTTCCCACCTTCGACTCGACCGAGACCCGACCGCCCATGGCTCGTACCAGCCGATCGATCAACGTCAGCCCCAATCCCGCGCCCGGGTGTCGCCGCTCCTCACGGTGGTCGACCTGATAAAACCCGTCGAACAGCAGAGGCAGCATCGACTCCGGAATGCCGATGCCGGTGTCGGAGACGTGCAGGTTGACCCAGCGCCCATCCGCCGAGGCGTCGGCGTCGATCTTCAGCGTTCCCTGCTCGGTGAACTTGATCGCGTTGTCGACCAGATAACGCACGGTCTGGCTCAAGCGAAAGGAATCGGCGCGCACGCGCGGAAAATCGGCCGGCACGTTGACGATCAGGGCCAGCTGTTTGGCGCGCAGGTCGGCCATCTGCGACGCAACCGCGGCCTGCACCATGTTCTGGAGGTTCACCTCTTCGGGCGACATCGCCAGTGTCCCGTCTTCCAGGTTCGCCAGATCAAGAATGCGGCTCATCAGGTTCAAGACGCCTTCGCCGTTGCGGGCGATCACCTCCAGGTAGCGGCGCTGTTCGGGCGTCAGGGGACCGGCCAGGCCATCGCGGATCAGCTGCGTCAGCGACAGCAGCGCGTTCATCGGCGTGCGGATCTCGTAGCTGAGGTTCCCGATGAAGGCGTTCTTCAGGCGCCGCATCTCCGCCCCCTGTGTCTCCAATTCCGACAGGCGCGACCGCACGCGCCGCCGATCGAACGCCACCAGCACGTGATCGATGGTCTTCATCAGCACCGAGTAGTCGAACGGCTTGCGGAGATACGCCGCAGCGTCCACCGCCGCCGCTTGCGGGCTGGCGTCGGCAGAAATGGCGATGACCGGGATCAACGCCAGGGCCGGATCGTTCTTCTGCTGCACGCGAAACTGCCAACCGTCCATCGTCGGCATGCGCAGGTCCAAGATGATCAGGTCGGGAATGGTGGAGGAAGCCAGCGTCGACAGCGCCGCGCGACCATCGGTGCACATGTCGACGTGAAATCCCTCTCCGACGAGGATCGATTCCAATGTCTTGCGGATGTCCTCGTCGTCCTCGACGATCAGGATCCGTCTTTCGGCGGGGTCGTTGGGCGTGTCTGCTAGCGCTTGCGACTGCATAGGCTCCTTCGCCGGACCGCCCCCCGAACTTGCCGGCGCTCGATTTTACACAGACCGGGCGCGCGCTGTCTCGTTCGCTCTGACCATCGCGCCAACAAACTGTGTTCGCGAACCGGCTAGAATGCCGCGCCATGAGTGGCGACGACACCTACCTGGTGCTGGACATCGAGACCATCCCCGATCGCGATCTGTTCACGCCGCCCGAACCGGTGGCGGGGATGGACCGTCCCTTCCCCCCGCTTTACGCCTGCCGCCCGGTGGTGCTGGGCGTGATGTGGTTAGACGCCGACCTTTGCTGCAAACGCATCGGCACCTTCGGCGAAAGCAAGGACGAGGTCGGGATGATGTCCGATTTCGCGGACTTCATGACCAAGTGGAAACCGCACCTGGTGACCTGGAACGGACGCAGCTTCGATCTGCCGGTGCTGGCCTTGCGCGCCCTGCGCCACGGGTTGCCGTTCGGATGGTATTACCGAGGCGTCGGCTACCGCTATCGATTCTCCGAGGAGGGGCACCTGGATCTGTGCGACGTCCTGGCCGATCACGGCGCCGCCAAGATGACGTCGCTGGACGGCGCCGCGCGGGTGATCGGCCTGCCCGGCAAGGACGGCGTCGACGGCAGCCAGGTCGAAGGACTGTTCAACGCCGGGCAGATCGAAGCCTTGCGCCGCTATTGCCTGTCGGACGTCGCGCAGACGGCGTTCGTGCTGCTGCGCTATCGGTTGGTGGCCGGCGATCTGGACCGCGACGCCTACCGCAAAGCCGCCACCGGCCTGCTGGCGGCGCTGGAAGCGGACGGACGGTTTCCGCGGTTGCTGGACGGCGTGGATCGGCGGCGGTTGTTGCTTGGCGACTGAACCACCGGCGCCACTGCCGCGGGAATTTTACGAGCGTCAAACGGCGACAGTGGCGCGCGCACTGCTAGGAAAGCTCTTGGTGCGCCGCACGCCCGCCGGTTCGCATGTGGCCCGCATCGTCGAGGTGGAGGCGTACCTGGGCGTGCGCGACGCGGCTTCTCACGCGCGGCGCGGACCGACGCCGCGGGCGGCGATCATGTTCGGCCCACCAGGATTTTTGTACGTCTACCTGATCTACGGCATGCACCACTGCATGAACGTCGTCACCGAAATCGACGGCACCGCCGGCGCGGTGTTGATCCGCGCCGCCGAACCGCTGGCCGGGTTTTCCACCGACGGCGCGTCGGCGCAAGGACGGGGGCTGCTCAGCGGACCCGGCAAGGTGTGCGCGGCGCTGGCGATCACCCTGCGCGACAAAGGCATCGATCTCACTCAGTCCGGCGCGTTCTTCGTCGCCGACGACGGCGCCCGCCCGCCCAAGCGCGCCACGTCGGCGCGCATCGGCGTGGACTATGCCGGCCAGTGGGCGGCGCGCAAGCTACGCTTTTATGTGCCCGGCCATCCGTCTGTTTCGGGCAAACCGCGCTGACCAGATGATGGTCAGCCAGCGATTGGCCGACCGCGCGCTTCCCCTTCGATCGCCTTGAACATCGCCGGCAACGACGCCGCCACCAGCCCATCCGTCACCTTGCGCAGCATGAATCCTGGCAGCGGCGCCCGAACGCTCAGCGACGCGCGATAAGACATCATCGTCCCGTCACCTTGGGAGACGAACCGCCAGCCACCTTGGGATTCGGTGACGATCTCGCCTTCGACGTACGTCCAGTCGACCGTGAACGCGGCCACCGGCTCGGCGGATTCCAGTCGGCAGACCAGATCCAAAACGTAGCGCACGGCCAGCACCACCTGCGCCTTGAACTCGACGCGCACGATCTCGCCGCCGCCGGCCCCGGCGGGCGTTCGCGATAGCACCCGCACCGCTTTGATTTCAGGGAACAGGCGTGGGTAGGCGGGAAAGTCGGTCACCACGGCAAACAACGTCGCCGGTTTCAGACCGGGCAGATTCGCGCTGCGGGTGACCGGCTCTCTTCCGTCCATGGCGCTCAGTAAAACAGATTCCGTGCCGCTCGCCAGCGGAAGGAGACCGGCCGGCGCGACCGTCGCCCAGGCGCGTTTGGCGAGGTTGACGAGGTTGACGATTGGCGCGCCGCCCGCGTAGGGTACTCGCGGCCTCGGCGCGGGTTTCCCGCCCCGCCACCGCTCTTTCACCATGCAACGTCCTTTCGCCCCACCCGACACCAAGCTGCAATTCACCGGCGACCGTCCCGTGCGCGTCGTGCACGTCCGGTTGGAGTTCGAGCTCAACCTTGGCACGCGCACGCTGGACGGGCTGGCCACGCTGACCCTGGCCGCCCGCCGGGCCCAGGTGACGTCGTTCGTGCTCGACGCCGTCGAGATGAACATTCGCGAGGTGTCATTGGACGGCAAGGCCGCCGCGTTCGACTACGACGGCCAGACCCTGCGCCTGCGCCCGCCGCGCCCGCTGGACGCCGACGCCGAGATCAAGGTGGCCGTGCGCTATCGCTGCTCGCCGCGCCGAGGGCTTTATTTCATGGGCCCGGACGCCGGCAACCCGAACCGGCCGCTGCAGTGCTGGACGCAGGGCCAGGACGACGACTCTCGTTACTACTGGCCGTGCATCGACGCGCCCATCGAGAAGGCCACCACGGAAGTCATCTGCACGGCGCCGACCGGAAACTTCGTGCTGTCGAATGGCGACCTGCACGAACAGCGCGATCTGCCCGGCGGCAAGACGCGCTGGCATTACGTGCTGGATTTTCCGCACCCGTCCTACCTGGTGACGCTGGTGTGCGGTCCGTTCGAGACGATCAAAGACCGCGCCCCGGCCACTGGCGTCGACACTTACTACTTCGTGCCGCCCGGCCGCGAGGCCGACGGCCGCCGCAGTTTTTCCCGCACGCCGCAGCTGATCGATCTGTTTTCCAAGACCCTCGGCGTGCCCTACCCGCACAAACGGTACAGTCAGATCGCTGTCCCCGATTTCATCTTCGGCGGTATGGAGAACACCACCGCCACCACGCTGACTGATCTGTGCCTGCTCGACGAGCGCGCCGCCCTGGACCACGACGTCGAGGCGCTGGTGTCGCACGAGCTGGCGCACCAGTGGTGGGGCGATCTGGTCACCTGCCGGGAGTGGTCCGAGGCCTGGTTGAACGAAGGCTTCGCCACCTATTTTGAATACATCTGGCGCGAGCACATCAAAGGTCGCGACGAGGCCGACGTCGATCTGCTGACCGACGCCGAGGGCTACTTCAACGAGGCCGGTCGCTATCAACGCCCGGTGGTCTGCCGCCAGTACGACGAGCCCATCCACATCTTCGACGCTCACCTGTACGAAAAAGGCGGCCGCGTCCTGCACATGGTTCGCAACCTGCTCGGCGACGAGGTCTTCTTTCGCGCCTTGAAGCTGTACGCCGAGCGCCATGGCCGCGGATCGGTGGAGACGCGTGATCTGGCCCGGGCCATCGAGGACGTCTCGGGCCACAACGTCGACGAGATGTTCGATCGCTGGCTCGACCGACCCGGCCACCCCGAGCTGGAGGCGTCCTGGCAGTGGGACCATGACCGCAAGGTGGGCGTGCTGCGCGTGGAACAGAAACAGACCATCTCGGCCGACGCGCCGCCGTTCAAATTCCGCACCCTGCTGCGGTTGGAGATCGACGGACAAGAGCGCGACGAGCCGGTGGTGATCGACCAGGCGCTGCACGCCTTCGAGCTGCCGCTTCCGGCGCGGCCGACGCAGGTGATCTTCGATCCGGGCGACGTGATCTTGAAATCAATCAAGATGGACAAGCCGCGGCTCCTCTGGCAGCGGCAGTTGCAGACGGCGCGCCTGGGGATCGATCGCGTGCTGGCGGTCGCCGGTATTTCCCGGCTGGTCGAGCCCGATTCAGTCAAGGCGCTGGGTGGCGCCTTGCGCGACGATCGCTTCTGGGCGGTGCGCGCCGCCGCGGCCCGGGCGCTCGGGCGCATGCGGCGCAGCGACGCGCTCGACTTGTTGCTGGCCACCATCGACGATCCCCATCCGCGCGTCCGGCGCGGCGTCGTCGCGGGCCTGGGCGAATACCGCGGCGACGATCGCGCGGCCGGCGCGCTGGCGCGGTTGCTGGAGAAAGGCGACCCCAGCTATTTCGTCGAGGCGGAAGCGGCGCACAGCCTGGGCAAGACGCGCACGCCGATCGCCTTGCTGCTTTTGCCGGGGGTGGCCGCGCGCAAATCGTTCCAGGACATGGTGCGCACGCGCGCCATCGAAGGCCTGGGCGCCAGCGGCGATGAGCGCGCCGTCGCCCTGGTCAAGGCCGAGTGGCGCGTGGGTGGTCCGTTCCAACCGCGCCGCGCCGTCGTCTCGGCGCTGGCGGAGCTCGGCACCGGCACCGCCGCCAGCCGCGACGCGCGCGAGTTCATCGAGGGCTGCCTGCTGGATCCAGATTTCCGCGTGCGGGGCGAAGCCGCCGCCGCGCTGGCTCGCCTGGGACAAGGCGAGGCGGTGCCGGCCATCGAGCGCGCATTACTGGCCGAGATGGACGGCCGCAGCAAGCGGCGCATGAAGGACGCCATTCGCGATCTGAAAGAAGGCGGCAAGCCCGCCGAACAGCTCCGAAAGGCTCAAGACGAGATTGATCGCCTGCGGGGCGAGACCGCGCAACTGCGTGAACGCCTGGAGAAACTGGAAGCGCGCGTTGACCACACCCGCGGTCCGCGCGGCAACGGCTCGACCGGCGACGAAAAAGGTCCGGCGGCGAAACCCAAGCGCCCCCGTCCGCTCAGCCGCCGTGGCCAACGCCCGCACCGCCCGGTCCGGCGCTAGCCGGCGCGCCGTCAGGTCTGCAGTTCAGCGATGATCTCGGCGGCGATCTGCCGCGCGCGCGGCAGATCGTCCTTCGGCACCGACACGGCACCCACCACTGGATGCCCGCCGCCGCCGTAGCGTTCGCAGATGCGGTTGATCTCGTGCGTGCGCGGAACCTTGGACCAGGGATTGGATCCCACGGAAATCTTCGCGCGCGCGCCCACCGTCACGCCCACCGAGTAACGCGCGTCGGGGAACAGGTAGTAGGTGATGAACTTGTTGAAGGCGCCGATGTTCTGATCAGCCACATCAAAGTGAACCACGCCGCCTTCCAGCTTGGCCGCCTTGCCGATGACGTCGATGTTGTGCTGGTGCTGGGCCAGGATCGGTCCCAAAGGTTCGATCACCTGCTTGTCGGCGGCGATCTCTGCCAGCGGCTTGGAGATGAGCGATTCAATGAACCAGTCCGCGGCCGCCGGCACCTTGTTGTTCTCAATCCAGGTCATCAAACGCAGGGCCGGCTCTCTCAATTCGACGGCCATCCTGGCGCTGGGAAACAGTGCCCCGTCGATGACCTCTGCCCATTCGATGAGCTCGGTCAGCGGGGTGGTGTCAAAGCCGAACTTGGCGGCCACGGTGTTGGCCAAAAACTTGGTGCAGCTCTTGGCGGCGGCGTCATAAAACTTTCGTCCGGTAGCGTCGGCGCGAAAGTGCGCCTCGTCGCCGGGCAGCTGAAACGCCGAGGCGTGGTGATCGAACCACCAGGTCAGCCGCGGATCCTGGGAGTAACGAAAGTCGACGCAGGCGTTCTCGTCGCCGGTGAAGCTGCCAGCGGGAAAGGCCTGGGCGTCACCCTTGTGCTCCAGCGGTCGATAGGTGATCGTGACCGGCTCCTTCGCCACCTGCTCGCGATAGAAACGTGAAAACACGCCCGCCGAGCTGCAACCGTCAAAGCAGTTGCCGTGATAGAGAATCTGCAGCCGCACCAAGCCAAGTTAGGCTTCGCTCCCAGCGAGAGCAAGGGAGAATTCGCGGCTGCTTCAACATCATATAGAGTGCGACCACTGCTATGGCCGAATTTTTGACTGAGCTCAAACGAACACATAACTGCGGCGCCCTGCGCGCCGGCGACGCCGGCAAACGCGTGGTTCTTTTTGGATGGGTGGCGGCCCGCCGCGATCACGGCGGCTGCGTCTTCATCGACCTGCGCGATCGGGCCGGTATCACCCAGGTGGTGTTCGAGCCCGACGTCGACAGCGCCGCCCACGCTCGCGCCGGCGAGCTCCGCAGTGAGTTCTGCGTCGGCATCGCCGGCATGGTCAACGACCGCGGCGACAAGAAGAACCCCAACCTGCCCACCGGCGCCGTCGAGATCAAAGCCGACGCGCTGACCATCTTCTCGACGTCGGAGACGCCGCCCTTCGAGATCAACGACGGCACGCTGGCCGGCGAATCGGTGCGCCTCAAGCACCGCTATCTGGATCTGCGTCGCCCGGCCCTGCAGAAAAATTTCCTCACTCGATCGACGATCTACCAGACCACCCGACGCACGCTGGCCGAGAACGGTTTCGCCGAGATCGAAACCCCGTTCATGGTCAAGTACACGCCGGGCGGCGCGCGCAACTTTCTGGTGCCGTCGCGCCTGAACGCCGGCCAGTTCTACGCGCTGGCCGAATCGCCGCAGATCTTCAAGCAGCTGTTCATGGTGTCCGGCTTTGATCGATACTTCCAGATCGTCCGCTGCTTCCGCGACGAGGACCTGCGCCTGGATCGCCAGCCCGAATTCACCCAGATCGATCTGGAGATGAGCTTTGTCGTCGAAGAGGACGTGCAGGGCATCATGGAAAAATTGATGGCCGCGCTGTGGAAAGACGTCCTGGGCGTCGACCTCGCCCTGCCCTTCGTCCGCCTCACCCACGCTGAAGCGATCGGCAAGTACGGCTCCGACAAACCCGACCTGCGCTTCGAGATGCCGCTTTTCGACGTGACCGATGCGGTGAAGGCGCACCAGGGCGGCGGCGTGCCGCTGTTGCAGTCGACCATCGCCGTGCCGAGCGCCGTGGTGAAGGGCTGGCGCTTGCCCGCCGTGCAGGCAGGGCAGATGCCGCGGTCGGATCTCGACAAGCTGGAAGAATTCGCCAAGGGCTTCGGCGCGCGCGGCCTGGCCCGGGCCAAGGTGGCCGCCGGCGGCGCCTGGACGCAAAGCCCGATGAAGACCATCAGCGACGGCCTGCGCACGCGGATCAACACCATCGCCGGCGCCGAAGAAGGCGATCTGCTGTTCTTCCAGTTCGGCGGCAAGAAGCTGGTCAACGCCGTGCTCGGTGGATTGCGCCTGCACCTCGCCGCCAAGTTCAACCTCATCCCCGGCGGCCAGTGGCGGTTCTTGTGGGTCACCGAATTCCCGCTGTTCGAAGCGGCTGACGATGGACACCTGGTCGCCTCGCACCACCCGTTCACCTCGCCCGACAGCGCCGACATCGAAAAGCTGGAGACCGATCCCGGTGCCGTGCGCGCCCGCGCCTATGACCTGGTGCTGAACGGCAACGAGATCGCCGGCGGCTCGATTCGTATTCACCGCTCGGATGTGCAGGCGCGGGTGTTCCGCGCCCTGGGGCTGTCCGACGAAGACGCCAAGGCCAAGTTCGGCTTCCTGTTGGAGGCGTTCAAGTACGGTCCGCCCCCGCACGGTGGCATCGCCGCTGGCGTCGATCGGCTGGCCATGCTCCTGTGCGACGCCGAATCGCTGCGCGACGTGATCGCTTTTCCCAAGACCCAAAAGGGAACCGATCTGATGACCGACGCGCCATCGGCGGTGGCCAGCCGCCAACTGGACGAACTGCACATCACCCTCAAGTGACCGTTCTGCCCTCTCGCGGCGACATCCTTTCGCGGATGGCCGCTGGCGAAGTGGACCTGCTGGTGGTGGGCGGTGGCGCCACCGGCGCGGCGGCGGCGCGCGACGCCGCCTCGCGCGGGCTGCGTGTGGCGCTGTGCGAAGCGGGCGACTTCGCCAGTCAGACCTCCAGCCATTCGTCGCAGCTGATCCACGGAGGACTGCGCTATCTGCAGTATGGCGATCTGCGCCTGGTGTTCGAAGGCCTCACCGAACGCCGCCGCCTGATGACCATCGCGCCCCACCTCTGTCGTCCGCTGGAATTTCTTTTTCCCGCCTACGCCGGCGAGAGTCCCGGCCTGCGCACGCTGGGCGCCGGCATCACCCTTTACAACGCGCTGGCGCTGTGGCGGCCGCCGGTGGGTGGGCGACGGCTCAGCGCCGGCGACGTCTACCAGGCCAGCCCCTTCCTGCGCACCGCCGGTCTCGCCGGCGCCCAGCTTTACGTCGACTGTCAGACCGACGACGCCCGCCTGGTGCTGGAGACCATCCTGGACGCCGAAGCCGCCGGCGCCTTGATCGCCTCGCATCTGCCGGTGCGCCGCTTGATGCGCGATCGCACCGGTCACGCTCGCGGCGTGATCGCTTACGACGCCGACAGCGATCGCGAGATCAGCATTCGCAGCCGGGTGGTCATCAATGCCACCGGACCTTTCTCCGACACTTTCGACGTCGGCCGCCACAACCTGCGGCCGACGCTGGGCGTGCATCTGGTGTTCGACGGCGCTCGGCTGCCGCTTGGTGGGCGGGCGATGGTGCTGCGCTCGCCGCGTGACAATCGGCTGTTCTTCGCCTTGCCGGCGGGCGCGCGCTCGGTGGTGGGCACGACCGACACCGACTGGGTAGGGCGTGATGGCGCGGGCGCGGCGCCTCGCTTGAGCGATCCGATTCGCGCGCGGCGCGCCGACGTCGACTACCTGCTGGAGGCAGCCAACCACGCCTTCCCGGCAGCCGCGCTGACCGCCGACGACGTCATCTCGACCTACGCTGGTCTGCGTCCGCTGGTGGCGGTGCCGGCCCATACGCCGTCGTCAACCTCGCGCGAGCACGAGCTTCGGCGCGAAGCTGACGGCCTCATCTCCATCGTCGGCGGCAAGCTGACCACCATGCGTCTCATGGCCGAGGAGATCGTCGATTGCGCTGTCGAGACCCTGCGCGATCGCGGTTTCGAGGGTGCCGTCGGTCCTTGCGTCACCGCGGAAAGGCCGCTGCCAGGCGCCGGCCCGGCCGCAGTTCTGGAAGGTAGCGAGCTGGCCCCGGAGATCGCCACCCACCTCAAACAAACCTACGGCGCGCGCGCCGGGCGCGTGCTCAACGAAGCCGCCGAGGCGCCGGCGTTGCGTGGTCGCATCGATCCCGAGCTGCCCTTCATCTGGGCCGAGGTGGTGCATGCCGCCCGCCACGAACGCGCCCGCGAGGTCGAAGATGTTCTGCGCCGCCGCATCTCGATCTTCCGGCAGTCGCGCGACCAGGGTCTAGGCGTCGCCGCGCGCGCCGCCGAACTGATGGCGCCCTTCGTGGGCTGGTCGGCCGACCGGCAGGCTGACAGCGTGACCGCCTACGCCGATGCCGTGGCGTTGACCCGTCGCTGGCAAACCGACTGACGGAGCCACCGGCGTGGCGGCCGATCACAGGACGGTGACGACGCCTTCGACGGCGCGCAGCCGGGCGAAAAGATCCAGCACGTCGGCGGCCGACTGAACAAATACCCGCAAGCGGTGACTGATGTATTTGCCCCCCGACGAGGGGACCATCTCGTGCGCGTCGTCAGACAGCAGCGACTCTGTCGGCGAGCCCGACGCCGCTTTCAAGATCGCCGCCGTGACCGCGTCGGTCCCGAGAGCGATCGCCGACAGGGAGAACTCGCCGGGAAAAACGTGATGTGCTTCCAGAAGATCGACGGCCCGCTTCCGGGCCTCGGCCTCATCGGGTGGGTTCAAGGATCAACGCTCCGGCGCAGGCGCGCGGTTTCGGCCGGCGCGGGATCTCCGACGCCACCGACGGGCCGCCGGGCAGCGGCTTGTCGGTTCGCAACACCTGCACCGGCAAGATCACGCGGATGGCTTCGGGGATGGGCTCGAAGAACCACTTTGAAATCACGTCGGACATGCACTGGTCGACGGGGCAATCGCGGTCGTACGTCGAACGGGCAATCCAGTTCGAGCGAATCTCGCCCGATTTGTCCAGGGCCACTCCCACCCCGACGTAACCGGCGCGCTGGCACTGCAGCGGCATCTGATCAAAACAGGTGTGTAGCGAGCGCGCCTGCAGCTGCGCTTGCCAGCGCAGAAGTTTCTCCACCTCCCACGGCGTGGCATTGGCCGGGATCGACGACCGCATGTCGGCTTCGGTCAGAGCGGCGCCGGTGGGGACGGCGCAGAAAAAGCTGATCAAGATCGCCAACTCCATGGCCATCAGAGTGGGACGCAGCAACCGCTTGAACGAGATCGGCTCATGCGGGGCGATGGCCGTACCGCGCGCGGTAACGGAGACCACAAAGCAGGTTCCGTCCAGGATCACCTCGGCGCGCGCATCCGGGCCAAGGGGCACGCGCGTCGGTCGGCCGGATTGCACCAGGCTCTACAGGAGCACCGGAGCGCGCCCGCCGAACAGCGACCCGGTCATCCCCGGCGCCACGGTGAGGCCGACGCCACCGCGCTCGCCGCTGACCAGATCCAGATTGATCGGCGCGAATGCGTCGTCGTCGATGCGGGCGCCGACGACATAACGACGGGACCGATCTCGCGCCCGCCGGGCCGCCAGAAAGGCGGCCAAGAACGCGATCGTCCCCCACAAAGAAAGATAGACCGGCCCGAAGACCACGCGGTGAAATGCGATGAACACCAGCGTGTTCAGCGCCAGGGCAGCCAGGAACACCGACAACGTGAAAGAGGCTGCCACCACCATCTGCCAGCGCTGGCGGCGTTTCGAAAGGACCTTGACGGAGGCGACCTGACCGTTCACCACCTGCGCGACTTCGACGAAATAGTTCACGTAAGGTCTCCTTCTGGCTGCTTCGTGTCCCTAGTCTACGCCTTGATATGTCAATCGAACGCCGAGAATTCAACGATGTGGGGCCAAGACCCGCGAGATTGGGTGTAAAAACCTCTTCGCACCCGCAGACAACCCCTCTTCAAAAGGTTCCACAGGTTTTATGTTGGCGGCGCGAGGGTGTTCGGCAGCATGTTAACAAACCGAAACATTTTCACGGCTTTTGGGGGTGCGTACGGCGCTTCGCGCGGGTCGTCTTGCGGCAGAATTTGACTCTAATAATTTTAGACACTTAGCGGAGCAGCGCCTTGGCACAAGGCGTGCTCATATGCGGCGCGACCTTCTGGGAGGAGGGTTTCGAATGCCTCAAATGATCACGCAAACCGTACCGGCTCGCAATGGCGTCCCGGCAGCGGCGCCTAACCGCGAAAAGGCTCTGAAGATCCTGTCCAAGTCGATCTACAAAGAGCTGCGACAGAATGGATATGAACCGAAGATGATCGTGGCTCTGGCGACCGAGCTCATCAGCTTGGTGACGTCCGATATCAAGGACGACAGCGAGCTGGCTTAGGCAGCGCCTCCGGACCGTTTTTCCGAGCGCATAGGCGCGATTTCCCTGCGGAAATTTTTCTAGCTTTTCAATTTTTCTTCGAGCATTCTCTGCGCGCCCCGACCAAGGGCGCGCTTTTTTTTGTCTGCAAGCTTTTGCCCCCCCGGACTCAAGGCGGAGCTTCCTCTTCATGCCGATCAAAACCATCTCCGAGCTCGACATCTCTGGCCGTCGCGTCTTCATTCGCGTCGACTTCAATGTACCGTTGACCCCCGCCGGCGGCGTCGCCGACGACACCCGCATTCGGGAAAGCCTGCCGACCATTCGTTACGCCATGGAGAAAGGCGCGCGCACCGTGCTGGCGTCGCACCTGGGCCGACCGAAGGGCAAGCCCGATCCAAAGTACACCTTGATGCCGGTGGCCGCGCGCCTGGCCGAGTTGCTGGGCGTCGAGGTCACCCTGACCGACGAGCCGGTGGGCGACGGCGCCCGCAAGGTGGTCTCTGACCTGCGCAACGGCGGCGTCGCGCTGCTGGAAAATCTCCGCTTCACGCCCGCCGAAGAAGCCAACGACGAGACCTTCGCTCGCACGCTGGCCAGCTATGCCGATGTCTATGTCAACGACGCTTTCGGAACCGCGCACCGCGCCCATGCCTCGACCGCCGGCATCGCCAAGTTCGTCGCCGACAAAGGCATGGGCTTGCTGATGGAGCGCGAGGTGAAATTTCTGGGCAAGCTGCTGGGCGATGTCGATCGACCGTTCATCGCCATCATCGGTGGCGCCAAGGTGTCCGACAAGATCGGCGTGCTGGAGAATCTGCTGGCTCGCGTGAACCAACTTCTGATCGGCGGCGCCATGGCCAACACGTTCCTCAAGGCCAAGGGCGGGCGTCTCGGCCGCTCGCTTGTCGAGGAAGACAAGCTGCCGCTGGCTCGTTCGTTCCTGAAGAAGGCCGAGCTGGCCAACGTCGACGTGCTTTTGCCTCGCGACGCGGTCGCTGCCGCCGGCATCAAGTCCGAATCGGGTAAGACGGTGTCGGCCAGCGAGGTGCCGGAAGATCTGGCCGCGCTGGACATCGGGCCCGAGACCGCGCGTGGCTTTTCCGACGCCATCGCTCGCGCCAAGACCATCTTCTGGAATGGCCCGATGGGCGTATTTGAATCCGAACCGTTCGCCGGCGGAACGCTGGCCGTGGCCAACGCGGTAGCGGCGAACACCCGTGCCTTGTCAGTGGTGGGCGGCGGCGATTCCGTCGCGGCGGTTCACCAATGCGGCGTGGCGGACAAGATCACGCACATCTCCACGGGCGGCGGCGCCTCGCTGGAGTTTCTCGAGGGCAAGAAGTTGCCTGGCTTGGCCGCGCTGGAATCCTAGGACGTCGTCATGAGCGCCGGTTCGAAGGTTCGCCGTCCGTTCTTCTGTGGCAACTGGAAGCTGAATTGCACGGTGAACGAAGGGCTGACGCTGGCCACCGAGGTGCGTAACGGCGTCGCCACCCTGCGCGACGCCGACGTGGTGGTCGCGCCCAGCTTCACGGCGCTGTACCCGGTGGCCAAGCGGCTGGAAGGTGGTCCAGTGGCGGTGGCGGCCCAGAATTGTTTTTGGGAAGACAAGGGCGCCTTCACCGGCGAGGTCTCCGCTCCGCAGCTGGTCGATGTCGGCTGCAAGTACGTCATCCTGGGCCATTCCGAACGCCGCCAGCTGATGGGCGAGCTGGACGCGGCAGTGAATCTGAAGATCAAGGCGGCTCTTCGGGCCGGCCTGTCGCCGATCATCTGCGTCGGAGAAACACTGGCCGAGCGCGACGCTGGCGAGGCTTTGGGTCGGGTAGGCGCGCAGGTGGACGCCGCGCTGGCCGATCTGTCCGCGGACGATCTGAAGCGATCGATCGTCGCCTACGAACCGGTGTGGGCCATCGGCACCGGTCGCACCGCCACCGCCGCGCAAGCGCAGGAGGTGCATCGCTTCATTCGCACCCGCTTGGCCGCCCGTTTTCCCGATGTGGCAAAGGCTGTTCGTATCTTGTACGGCGGCAGCGTCAAACCCGACAACATCAAAGCGCTGATGGCCGAGGAAGACATTGACGGCGGTCTGGTCGGTGGCGCCTGTCTGATCGCCGAATCGTTCATTCGCATCGTCAAGGAAGGATCCGTGTGATGGTTACGTTTCTGACTGTCCTGCACGTCTTCGTCTGCCTGTTCCTGATCTTGGTCGTGCTGCTTCAGGCCGGCAAGGGCGGCGGCATGGGGATCGCGTTCGGCGGCGGCGGCGGCAGCCAGACGGTCTTCGGCTCATCGGGGGCGGGAAATTTTCTCACCCGGCTGACCTCGGTCACCGCGGCGATCTTCTTGATCACGTCTTTAGGCCTGGCGCACTACTCAAGCCAGCAGGATTCGAAGCGGCTGCAACAGCTGGCCGAGCGCAAGGCCGGCGAGAAGAAATCCGAGGACGAGCGCGCCGCCAAGCTGAAAGAGGATCTGGACAAGGCGCGGGCCACCATCCAAAAGACCGCCGGAGAAGTCGCTCCCGGCGCCGCGGCCACCACGCCGCCCGCCAGCGGAAGCGCGCCCGCCGCGACCACCATCGAGCTCAAGCCCACCACGCCCGGCGCGCCCGCCACCAGCACGACGCCGGTCAAGCCGCTCAAAGGCGCGGTCCCGCCCGCGGGCAAACCGAGCACCGCCGTCGGCAAGTCGGCCACCGCGCCGGCGCCGAGCGACGTCCCCGCCAGCGACGGCACCACTCCGGCACCCAAGCCCGCCGTGCGTCGCAAGGCCAAGCCGAAGCCGGTCGAGGAAGGCACCACCGACAACAAGACGGCCGCGCCCGCCGAAGCGCCGGCTGCACCGGCGCCGCCCGCGCAGTAAACTGCGCTGTCGCCGGTCGCGGCGCTGGGGGGTGTCCGTGGTTCCGTTCACCAAAGTTCAAGGTCTGGGCAACGATTTCCTGGTGGTGGATCTGCGCGCGGCGGAGGTCCAATCCGCGCCTGCGGTCACCGAGCCTGACGTCGTGCGCGCGCTTTGCGATCGGCACTTCGGCGTGGGCGCCGACGGCGTGCTGGCGGTCTTGGCGAGCGTCGCCGGCGACGCGCGCATGCGCGTCTTGAACGCCGATGGCAGCGAAGCCGAGATGTGCGGCAACGGCATCCGTTGCGTGGCGAAGTTCCTGTACGACACCGATCCGTCGCTGCGACGCCCTCTGCTGCGCATCGAGACCGGCGCTGGCCTGCTCGACTGCGCGCTACAGGTGACGAACGGCGCTGTGGGCAGCGTGGCGGTGCAGATGGGCCGACCGCGGCTTGGTCGCGACGAGATTCCCCTGTCGCCGGGCGGCGCCGGTCGCGCCGTACGCCAGTCCATCACCGCCGCCGATCGCACGTTCGCCTTCACCGCCGTGTCCATGGGCAACCCTCACGCGGTGATCTTCGTCGACGACGCCGGGGAAGACCTGCGCGCGCTGGCGGAAAAATACGGACCGGCGCTGGAGATCGCGCCCACCTTTCCGCGCCGCACCAACGTCGAGTTCGCCCGCGTGCGCGGACGGCAGATCGATCTCGTGGTCTGGGAGCGCGGCTGCGGCATCACCTTGGCGTGCGGCACCGGCGCCTGCGCCACCGTCGTCGCCGCGGCCATCGAAGAGCGGCTGCCCGTCGGCATGGAGGTTCCCGTTCATCTGCCCGGCGGCACGCTGCAGATCACCGCCGCCGCCGACTACAGCGGCGTGACCATGCGCGGACCGGCCGTGACGCTGTTCCGCGTGGACATCGAACCGGCCACGTTGGTCGCGTCGCAATCAAAATAGACTCGCGTCGCGGGGGCCGTGGGACGCGTTCAGGGTCCTGATCAAAATAGACTTCCCTGCCCCACCCCGCCCGGGCGCGACGGCGGCGGGATGTTCAGGTGTTCGTAGGCGCGACGGGTGACCTGTCGGCCGCGCGGCGTGCGGATCAGAAACCCTTCCTGGATGAGATACGGCTCGTAGACGAACTCCAGTGTGTCCCGATCCTCGGCCAGCGACGCGGCCATTGATTCGATGCCCACCGGACCGCCGTCGAAGCGTTTGATGATCGTCGAAAGGATCCTTCGATCGCCAGCGTCCAGGCCCAGCGCGTCCACCTCCAGCCGTTCCAGCGCATAGGCGGCCGCTTCGCGCGTGACCCGACCGTCGCCGTGCACCTCGGCAAAGTCGCGCACCCGGCGCAGCAAGCGGTTGGCGATGCGCGGGGTCCCGCGCGAGCGCTGGCCGATCTCGTCGGCGCCGGCATCTTCCATGGGGATCCCCAGCAGCTTGGCCGACCGGCGCACGATGGTGCTGAGCTCGGCCGCCGAATAAAAAGTGAACTGCTCGACGATGCCAAAGCGCGAGAGCAAGGGCGACGTCAACTGGCCGGTGCGCGTGGTGGCGCCCACCAACGTGAAGCGCTCGACCGGCAGCGGGATGGCGCGCGCCCCGGCGCCGGTCCCGGTGACCAGCTCGATGCGAAAGTCTTCCATCGCCGGGTAAAGGCTCTCCTCGACCACCGGCAGCAGGCGATGAATCTCGTCGATGAAAAGGATGTCGCCCTTGTTCAGCGAGGTCAGGATGCCAGCCAGATCGCCCTTGCGCTCCAGCGCCGGGCCCGACGTCACGCGCACCTCGGTGCCCATCTCGTGGCCCAGCAGATAAGCCAGCGTGGTCTTGCCCAGGCCCGGCGGCCCCGACAAAAGCACGTGGTCCAGGGCATCGCCGCGCTGGCGCGCCGCCTGCACGTAGACCATCAGGTTGTCGGCGATCTTTCGTTGCCCCACGAACTCGGCGAAACTGCGCGGGCGAAGGGCGGCGTCCTCGTCGCGATCGCCGGCGGTGGCCTCGGTGTCGGGCGACAGGACGCGCGCGTCGTCGAGGGGGGCCTGGCGCTCCGCCCCGGCGGCTGGCGGCCGGGCGTCGGGCTGACCTTCGTCGTGTGGTTTGCGCGGCACGCCGGTCTTTTACCTTTTCTTCAAGGCGGACAGCGCCTGCTTGACCAGATCGCCGATGGCCTTGGCTTCGTCCAGCGTGCTCAGCAGCGGTTCAATCTCTCCCGGCCGATAGCCGAGGGCCACAAGCGCACCGTACACGTCGCCCAGCTTGCCGGTCGGCGCGCCCGACGACGACGGTGGCGCGGGGGTGACACCGCTGCCCTGACCGATGGGCAGCGCGCCGATCTTGTCCCTGAGTTCCAGCGACAGACGTTCGGCGATCTTGCGGCCCACGCCTTTGATCTGGGTCAGGCGGTTCACGTCGCCGGTGGAGATGGCGCGCACCAGTTCGATCGGTGGCAAGCCGGCCAGGATGGCCAGCGCCACCCGCGGCCCCACGCCTTGAACCGACAGCAGCGTCTCGAACAACGCGCGCTCGCCGGCGTCGGCGAAGCCATAAAGACGCAGCGGCTCGTCCTTGACGAAGTGCGAGTGCACGTGGACAAAGCAGTCGCTGCCCAGCGGCGGCAGCGCGCCCAGCGTGGCGCTGGTGATCAGCACTTGATAGCCGATGCCGCCGACCTCGACGACGATGGAATCGACGTCATGCTCGGCCAGGCGGCCACGCAGCGAGGCGATCACGGCCGCACCTTCTGTCGCGCGGCGGCCGGCGCGAACACCGGATCGCTCGCGCAGCGCGCGTGACAGATGGCGACGGCCAATGCATCCGCGGCGTCGGCCGATGGCACCCGCCGCATCGACAGAAGCGCGCGCACCAGATAGGCGATCTGATCCTTGCTGGCGCGGCCGTGCCCGACCACGGACTTCTTCACCGTCGCCGGCGGATAGCCGCTGACGCGCAACCCGTAATCCGAAGCGACAAACAGGGCCACGCCGCGCGCTTCGCCCAGGGCCAGCGTCGACTGCACGTTCTTGCTGAAGAAAGCCTCTTCCATGGCCACGACGTGCGGCCGCAGATCGCCCAGCAGCTCGCGCAGGCTGCGTCCGATCTCGGCCAGGCGGGTGAAGCGGTCGTCGCGCGCCGGGGCCGAGATGACGCCGCACTCGACGTATGACACTTTCGCCGGCCCGTGGCGCTCGATCATTCCATAGCCGAGCCGCAACGTGCCCGGGTCGATTCCCAGGATGCGCAAGGATCCGACGGGGGAGGCCGCCGCGATCCGGGCGCGATCAGCCGACACTCTCCAGAACCGATTCGTCCACGTCCATGTTCGAGTAGACGTTCTGCACGTCGTCGTTGTCTTCCAGGGCGTTGACCAACTTGACCGCCATCTCGGCGTCCTTGCCCTGCGGGTGGGTGACGTTCTGGGGAATCATGGTCACCTCGGCCGACAGCGGCTCCGGCGCGCCGGCTTTCTTCAGGCCGGCGCGGATGCGCTCGAATTCCTTCGGCTCGGTCACCACCAGCAGCGACTCGCCCTCGGTGCGGATGTCTTCGGCGCCAAGTTCGATGGACAGGTCGGTCAGCCGGTTTTCGTCGGTGGTGGCCTTTTCGTAGACGATGATTCCCTGCTTCTTGAACATATAGGCGACCGAGCCGGAAGCGCCCAGGTTGCCGTGGAACTTGGTGATGATTTGGCGAACCTCGCCCGCGGTGCGGTTGCGGTTGTCGGTCATGATCTCGACCAGCAGCGCGGTGCCGCCCGGGCCATAGACTTCGTAGTTGAACTCTTCGTAGACGACGCCTTCCAGATCGCCGATGCCCTTCTTGATCGACCGATCGATGGTGTCGTTCGGCATGTTGACCGAACGGGCCTTGTCCACCGCCGTGCGCAGCCGCGGATTGCCGTTGATGTCGCCGCCGCCCAGGCGCGCCGAGACCGTGATCTCTTTGATCATTTTGGTCCAGACCTTCGACTTCTTCGAGTCGGAGGCCTCTTTCTTGTGCTTGATCTTTGACCACCGGTTATGGCCGGACATGCCTCCTCTCCTACCACATCGCCGCGGCGGTCGGGAGTGCCTGCGCGCGCGTTTCGCCGACCGGGATCACCAGCCGGGCGTGGCGGCCAGCGGGGCGTGGTTCCAATTCTCCGTCCGGTCGCAGGCGTCGTCGGCGGCGCGTCGCACCGAGCGCCCGGACCACGCCGTGGCCGACACGTCGACCCAGCCGCCATAGCTGGAGATCACCGGGCCGTCCGCTCCGCCCAGGCCGCGCAGGCGTACCAGCTCGCCGCTGTTGGACAGCCCGTCGGCGCCGATGCGCGTGTCCAGCCGCACCAACACCGCCCCGGCGCGCGGGGGAACGTCCAGCGTGCTGAAGGGATCGAACGCCGCCCCCACCACCAGCGCATACGCACCCGGCGCCAGCGTGGCGTCGGGCAGCATGTCGCCGCCCCGGCTGTCTTCGATGCGCAGGCCCTGCAGATTCAGCGGCGCCTCGCCCAGGTTGCGCAGCTCGACGAATTCTTGGTCGGGTTCCTTGCCGGCGGGGTTGGCCAGCACCTCCGTGATCACCAGCGGCGGCGCGGCGGGCGGCGTGTGGATGGTGATCGGCGCCGCCGTCGAGACGTTACCGGCCCGATCCGTGGCGCGGATGGTGACGTCACCGTCGGCGTCGGCGGCCAAAGCACCTGCCGGAACCCCAAGGTCGATCATTCCGGTGCCGGCACCGACGGCGATGGTGGTGGTGTCGTCGCCGACGTGGACCAACGCTTCAACGGTCACCGCCTCGTCCGACGACAGGGTCACACCCAAGCAGCCCTCCGCCAGTGTGGCTTGCACCGTGGCCAGCGCGGGCGGCGTCTGGTCGGGCGCCGCCGCGGTGTTGAATTGACCGACGGTGCCCATCGGCACCTGCGTACCATCGTCGCGCACCAGCGGCGCCGTCACCATCACCTGACAGGTCGCGCCCGCGGGCAGCGCGCCGGCGACCGCCACCCGATAGCACACGCCGGCGCCGGCGCAGGGCGTCGGCTGCGCGGCGCCTTGCGACCGCACATCGCCGCCGGCGCCCGCGCAGACGTTCAATGCGCCGTCGGGCACCATCAGCGGCGCGGCGAAGCGAACCACCAGGCTGGCCAGGTTGGGAGGTACGTCGGTGGCGCCCGCCGCCGGATCAACCAACCCCGCGCCCGATGAGCCGACCGCGGTGCTGGCGCCGGCGTCGCGCGTTCGCTCGTCGGTGAGGTCGGTGTCCGGCGCGCAACCGGCAAAGGCTGCAAAAGCGATCACGATGATGGCGGTCGATCGGCTTCCGAAAGCAGCGCGTGGCGACATGCAAAGGTCTCGGAGGAGCCGCCGAATTGTTGCGCGTCGAGACCAATCGATCGGGCGCGGACCGGCTTCCCGTGCCGTGGCACAGTCGGTACTCGCAAAACAGTCACGCTTCCGACCGGCGAATTTGAGCCGTGGCCGAGAATCGGCAAGCTGCGGCGTCTATGGTCACGATGAATGGGTCGCCGAAGCATTGGCTGGTGGTCGCCATCGCGGCGACCGTGCCCACGAACCTGACCTGCCCCCCAACGCTGGTCAAACCGGATCCTCGACAAGTGGGCAGGGAGAACAACGGCGAGTTCGGTGGCAGCCTCTTCGCATCAAACCTGTCTGAGTACGCCGGTTACGTGAACTTCATCGGACAGGTTGCCGCCCAGGCCCACCCGCCCACGGGCGGCGATGGCAGCCGACCCTAAGAAGCACCTTCTTGTTGTGGACTCGGATTGTCGCAGGAGATCTCGACGGCGACTACGAGTCCAGGTTCTATCCCGAACGCACAACTTTTATTGGTGAGAGCGCGAGGCGGGCGCTGTTCGAGCAAAACACGTCTTGAAGAAACTCCGCGAGCTCGAGCAGGGGACGGGCGTTCTTCAGTTCGACTGAGACCGAGGGGGGCAGGTCAGGAGCACTGGCGCCTATGGAGTCAGAGGCTCGCGGACCAACTTCGGAGGCAACCCCTCCCAGCCTTCCGCCGAAAACTCGGCCCTGTCATGATGCCCTTCGTGCGAGTCAACGTCCCCACCTTTGAGAGCCGGCTCAACGCTGCCATCGCGCACTACTGGAAGGCACTGGATGCGCAGGCCGCCAAGCAAGGCGAGAGTAAGACATCAGACCGGGGCCGGCGTGCGGCGGTCACTGGGGGCAAGCAAATGGATGGGTTCTGCAAGCTGGTGAACTGGCTCCTACTAGAGAACGGCCTAGGGGAGGCGAGCATCTACGTCCACGAGAAGCGACAGATCCCTGGCTTCTTCAGACCGACCAAGGACTGGGACATGCTTGTCGTTCACGAAGGGCACCTAGTGCACCGCCGTCGAAATAATATCAACGTTGCAGCGGTTCATCCCAGGCATCATGGGACGAACTGTTGCAATGAAGATTGGGTCGAAGCAGCGCCGGGAACTCGAGGAGATTGTCGCGCGTCCATCTGCGCCTGCCGG